>JALWKJ010000183.1:3595-12737 GCA_027081495.1 Campylobacterales bacterium
GTTACAGATAGGTTTTGGCGCAAACCCGGATATTTGCCTCGTTATTCCAAACGGCGTCGATACGAAACGGCTAAATAAGCTCGCGTTAAAAAGAGAGCGAAAAAATTCAAAAGTCGTTACGCTTCTTGGCCGCGTCGTTTCGATAAAAGATATAAAAACCTTTATTCGCTCCATCAGAATAGTAGCAAACCGTTTTGAAGATGTGCAGGGATGGGTGGCGGGACCTTTGGATGAAGATCCGATCTATGCGAGCGAGTGCAAAAGATTGATCGAAACTATGGGATTGGAAAAAAATATAAAATTTTTGGGATTTCAAAAAATAGACGATATTTTACCAAAAACCGATATCTTGACGCTCACATCGATCAGCGAAGGAATGCCGCTGGTAATATTGGAAGGATTCGCGGCGGGAGTGCCGTGTGTTGCAACGGATGTCGGAAGTTGCTCGGAACTCATATACGGCGCGCTAAACGACGAAGATATCGCCATAGGAAAAGCCGGTGAAGTCGTACCGGTGGCAAATCCCTCAAAACTTGCGAATGCTTACATAAAACTTCTTGAAGATGAAAACTTATGGAAAAAATATCAACAAAACGCGCTTAAAAGAGTCAATACCTTTTATACGCAAGAGATTTTTTTCAATCAATACGACAAAGTTTACAAAAAGGCTCTTTCAAAATGGCGGGGATAGGTTTTGAGCTTGAAAAGTCTCTAAAAAAAGAGAGCCTGTTATCATATGCGAAAGTATATAGCTACGCCGCCGTTTTGAGTTCGGGCGCTTGGATCATATCTATCGTATCCATCATTTTAGTCGGATATATAAGTCTTAGCTCATTTCATAATATGCAGCAAACTATCCAATTTCAACTCATTATAACCTATGCGTTTATGTTTTCGTCCAGCTTTATGCTTTCTGGTTTTTTGCAGCTGCCTTTGACTAGATTTATAGCCGATAGAATTTATGAAAAACAGTACGACGAAATATTGCCCGCGTACTTTGCGACTATTTTTGTAGTTTTGGTAGTCGGAATTTTCGCTATCGGTCCTATGACATTTTATATGCTGCCTGACGAATCTCTGATTTTTAAATTTTTGACTCTTTTGGTATTTATCATCGTGAGTCTGGTATGGATAGCTAATGTTTTGGCTTCAAGTTTAAAAAGATATAAAACGGTAGTATTTTCATACTTTATAACATATGTCTGTATTATCGTTTTGACCTATTTTTTCGGCAAAGACACGACCTTTTTACTCGGCGCTTTTTTTATAGGCAATTTTATCCTTTTTGTGATCTTAACGATCTTGATCGCCAAACAGTACCCTTCTACAAGACTTATAAGTTTTAGACTCTTTTCAATAAAAACTTTTTACTGGAGACTGGCGGCAAGCGGTTTTTTTTACAATCTCGGAGTATGGATAGATAAAATCATCTTCTGGTATCACCCGATGACCGGATATTTGGTAATAGGAAAGTTTAAAGCCTCCGTCGTTTATGATCTACCGATTTTTCTTGCGTATCTTGCCATAATTCCCGGTATGGCGATACTCTTTTACAGACTGGAAGTTGATTTTTCAAAAAGTTTTCAAGGATTTTATAAAGCAATCGGCGAAGCAAAACCTTTGTCCGTCATCGAATATTATAAAAACGCCATGAATAAAAATGTAAGAGCTCTTATAAAAGAGATTCTCGTAATACAGACGATTATAAATATTTTTCTTTATAACGGCGCTCCATATATATTTGAAAAGCTCTCGATTCCGAATCTTTACCTGGATCTTTTTTATATATTGCTAGTCGGAGCGACGCTTCAGTTATGCTTCATGACGATGCTGGCTCTTTTGTTTTATATAGATAAACGCATACAAGCGCTATATCTCTCTATGCTCTTTTTTATACTCAACTCTTTGTTTAGCTACATTTCCATAGATATGGGACCGGAATATTTCGGTTACGGTTACGCTTTGTCGCTTCTTATCGTTTTTGTCATCTCCGTATATGTAGTTAGAGAAAAATTTCAAAAGATAGATTATGAAACTTTCATGTTGCAAAAATAGAGTTATGATTGTTTACAAAAGGATCATATATGTTTGATTTTATAAAAAAGATGGATGAAGCGGGATCAAATATACAAGATGATGTAAAAATCATAGGATTAAGTGAAATTATATTTTTATTTGCGGCTTTCTCTTTTGTCTTATATATGCTTTTTCCAAAAGAGACGCTTAAACAAAAAGTTTTAAAAGAGAAAAAAAGTAACGATCTGGCGATCGTTTATATAAAAAATATAGTCAAATTCGATAAAAGAAATTATGAACTGCTTTTTCACTATGCGGATATACATTTTAGGGAAAATCATTTTAAAGCTGTAAAAGATATAGTGGAATCGCTTTTACGATCAAATGTACCCGATATAAAAAACAGAGCGGTTTTGCTTGGAGAGAAACTTTTTAAAAGAGAGTTTTTTCTTTTAAAAAAAGAGGAAGATAGAAACAAGCTTTTAAAAAAGTATCAAGATATGCTCCAAGACATGCTATTGGCTTCAAAAGACGAAAACTTTCAAAACGATATACTAAACTACTTCGCGCAAAGTAAAGATAAAGATAAATACCTCTTAGCTTTAAAAAAACTCGCGGCAAAAGACGACGAGTGGAAAATAAAACTCGCAAAATATTTCGTAGCTCATCATGATTTAAAAAGCGCGTTAAATATTTATAAGAACATGCTCTATGATACAAAAGGATATAAAGATAAAAGAGAAATACTTTTAAATACGATCGAGGTATTAACATACGGCGGTTTTTTCGATCAGGGAGTAAAAATAGTAAGAGATTTCGAAAAAACTTTTATAAACGACGATGAAGTTTTTGAAAAAATCATACGATTTTATCTCGCGGCGGCAAAAGAGAAAAGCGCAAGAAGATATATTTTAATGCGACAAAGAAAAAATTAAAAGAGCTTGATTTATTGTCGATCTACCTTTATGATCTTTATAAAGGAGATAGATGCGAATACTCGGTCCGCTTTTTGGCATACTTTTTTTTCTTAGCGTAAACTTGCACTCAAGTTTGCTAGACGACAAATGCTACGGTATTCAAATCGGCTCGTTTAGCGCTTATGGCGCGGCGAAAAAGGAAAAAGAAAAATACTCTTTTAAAAACGAGTGTCGTATCGTCTCCAAAAAAAATAGATTTAGCGTGATTTGCGAATGCAAAGATGAAGAAAAAATCAGAAAAAAACTTCCCTTATATAAAAGATTTGTACCCGGAGCGTTTTTGACTAAACAAAAAAAAGAGTACTTTTTCAAAAAAAAGAGACGAAGCGAACCTTCAAAAAAGAGTGAGTCGTCTTTAAAACCGCTAAAAAAAGATAAAAATCTAAACGAACTTATGTATAAAGTATTTATATATAACAACGATCTAAAAAATGCAAAGTATATAGCGAAAAACGCTCTAGCTCTCAATCCGAACGATCTTTTGTGGAGAAAACGACTGGCGGATATTTTAAGCTGGAGCGGCAAACAAAAAGAGGCGTTTAAACACTATGATTATATATTTGAAAAACAAAAAAGACGATCGAATCTTAAAAATCCGATCTCCAAGTATGGCAGCTACGACAGATACTTCAAACAACTAGGTAAAATCTATGAAGATCCAAAAGATATAAAAAAGATCGAGGATTTTATTGAGATCGCAAAGAGTCTTGGCATCGCAAAAGAGGCTCTCAACGCTTTATATGAAGCCTACAAAAAAACCAAAAGCGGCGCAATTTTACAAAAATGCGCGCAATTTTCTTATGAACTCGGAGATAAAGAGCTATCGCTTAAATATCTCGATATTTTAAAAAACAAAAAAGAACTCGGCGTAAAAAGCGCTATTTTATTAAGTAGAATACTATTTGAAAAAAAAGAGTTTTCCTCCTCGTTAAAAGCGCTTTTAAGCGTTGAGAAAATCGCGAAAAAAGATAATAAAGAGTACTGGCGACTTTTAAGCGATCTCTACTCTTATACGAAACAAAATAGAAAATCGGCTGAGATTTTACGAACGCTTTGCACCGAAAATAGTTGCAAAAAGAGCGATTACGATAGACTCATCTCTTTTTATTCCCAAAAAGATAGTGATTTCGTTTCCAAAATCTCTTTAAAAGCGTATAGAGAGTTTAAAGATATTTCATATTTTCTCTCATTTTGCAAATCGAATCTACGGTTGAAAAGATTTGATATCGTAAAAAAGATGATAGCCAAACTACCGCAAAAAGAGAAAAAAGCTTATGAAAAAGAGCCTCTTTACTGGTTGATGAGCGCGTCGTTATATGAAAATCAAAATCCGAAAAAAGCTATATTTTCTTTTAAAAAAGCTCTAAACCTCGATCCAGACTCTTCTGAAATCCTCGCTCGATACGGATGGTTTTTAATAAAAAACGACGATGCGAAAAATCTAAAAGAGATTTTAGCGAAAATCGAAAAAAAAGCCCGAAGCGAGCATGATCTTCTAATCCTCGCGGCAGCGATCAATTATAAATTAAACAGAATAAAAAAAGCCTATCTTTACTATAAAAAAGCGTTGAGACTAGAGCCTAAAAACGACGATTTAAAACTCGATTTTAGCGATTTTCTAATGAGCGTCTCAAAAAAAAGCCAAGCTTTAAGAATAAAAAGAGAGATTTATGAAAATTTACAAAAAAAAGCCAAAAAAGATCCCAACTTACTCAAAAACAAAAAATTTCTAACGACTTATCTAAGATCGTCCATATATTTCATATCCGCAGACGATTATAATCAACTCCTTCATGACGCAAAGAGCTTTCTCGATCAAAAAAGCTATCTTGAACTTGAAATATCATGGAGAGTCTATAACGGCAGCGACGATTATGTAAAATACTTAAGCCAAAAACTAAAACGACCGCAATTTTGGTTAAAAAGTTATTTATCCTTAAAAAGAGACGATACCAAATCGCTGCGCGAGCTTCTATATCGCTACGCCGATATCATGCCCTATAGCACGAAAATTCAAGCTCAAATAAAAACGAAACAGATCGCTAAAGCTAAAAAAACTCTATTTGACGCGCTTGAACAAAATCCGAGAAATTTCGAGTTTTATCGAACAAAATATGACATTGATAAAAAATACGCGAATAAAACGACGACTAAAGCGAGATATGAAAAACAAAGCGAGCTGGAACAAAAGAATATCATGCTGCAAAACGATTTTCATATAACAAACAGTTACTATCTTTTAAACGATATCTCTTATTTGAAAAACGGTTATGAAAAATCGGATTTTGACGATTTTATATTGAAATTATCTTTAAAAAAGATTTTACAAAGCGGATATCTTCAAATCGGATCGGGCTATAGAAAAAATCAAAAATCCCAAACGCTCTATTTTTTAAATATAAATAAAAACCTAAGCTCTAAACTAAATGTCAAAATAGATCTACGAAAAAACGCCTCGTCGAACGAAACGACATGGCTGAAAATCAAGGGAGAAAAAGATCATGCGGGTTTTGGATTTAGTTATCGTTTTAACGATAGATTTTCATTTGAAACGAAAATCGCCTCAAATCGTTACGGGCTTTTTAAGCAAAAAAGCATTGGAAGCGCCGAGATTTACGATTTTTCGCTTCAACAAAGATTAAAATACGATTATCCCGATATATTGATAAAAGAGTATATAACAGTAGCGAATTTTACGCAAAAAACCGCGGACGCGATACTTCCAAAAAGTTATACCCAAGGAGGTATAGAAGCATATATAGGACAAAGCGCGACATATCACTACAACAAAGGCTGGAGACCTTACGGTTTGCTTTTAGCGACATACAACAACCTTTTTGGTCTATTTTTCGGAGGCGAGTTTGGAGTTTGCGGCAGGCTCTTTGGATCGGATCGTCTAAATCTATCTTTAAATTATAACCGATCCGCGACAGACGAGGGAACTTTATGGACGGTTAAAATATCTCACTCTTTTATTTACTAAGCAACTAAGCCGTAGATATTTTTCAGAGGACTCTATTTAGAAAAATGATATCAAAAGTAAAAACGAAATTTTTTTTGCTATAATCGCACAAATTTTTAAGGAGCAAATACGGTGCGATCGCCTCGAGGGTTTGGAAAAAACTATTTTACTCTCTCATCTATTTTAGCTCACAGCGTGCAAAAAACGATCTCAGACAAAATTTCGGCTATCAAAGTTTTGCTTCTAAAAAAAGGATTTCATAAAAGCGACGATCTGTTTGAAAACGAGGAAGATCCCCCTTTAGAGATTTTAACTCCTTTATGCGCTCTTGGCGTAAAAGCCTGCCATTGCCGCCGTTTTGACGAGTTAAAAGCCAAACTCGCACTTTTAAATTATCTATTTATTCCAAGATGCCCATACTATACTACATATTTCGCGTTTCGAAGAAGCGGCGTTCATCCTCCCTTATCTTTATTACCGCACCAACTAAATATCTAAAATAAATCATTAAAAAAATAAAATTTTTATAAAAAGGATAAAAAGATGATAAAAAAAACATATATTACGGCTTTTGCGAGAATCGGGGAAAAAAGAGAGTTAAAAAAGGCTCTTGAGAGTTATTGGGCAAAAGAGATATCATTTGAAGAAGTCGAAAAAACCGCGTCGATCTTAAAAAAGCGCCACTGGAAGTATCAACAAGAAGCGGGCATCGACTATATAAGCTCTAACGACTTTTCGCTTTATGACAATATGCTAGATACCGCATTAATGCTTGGAGCCGTACCTAAGCGATTTAAACACTTAAAAGAGCAATCCCTCTATTTCGCTATGGCAAGAGGCGATAAAGAGAGGACGGCTATGGAGATGACAAAATGGTTTAATACCAACTATCACTATATCGTGCCCGAACTCAGCAAAGAGGATTCATATAAACTCTATGCGGATAAAATATTAAACGAATATAACGAAGCAAAAAGTGCGGGTATAAAAACTAAAATCAATCTTATAGGTCCAATCACATTTCTTGGACTATCAAAGCGTGTTGACAGAGGCGATTGTTACGAGTTTCTCGGCAAAATAACCCCCGTATATGAAGAGCTTTTAAAAGAGATTTCAAAACTTGACGATGAAATTACGGTGCAGTTTGACGAACCGATTTTCGTAAAAGAGCATGATACAAAAACCCTAAGCCTTATAAAACCGACTTATGATAGGTTGGCAAACGCCGCCTCAAATATTAATATAGCGGTCGTTACATATTTCGAACACTCCAACGAAGCTACAAAAGTTTTGATAAATACGCCTATTTGGGCGATAGGCGTAGATTTCGTATATGGAAAAGAAAATATCGACTCGCTTGAGGATATAGCTAAAAGCGGCAAAAAATTGATTGCGGGAATAATCGACGGCAGAAATATCTGGAAAAACGATATACAAAAAAGCCTCCGACTCCTTGAGACGATCGCCAAACATATAAAAAAAGAAGATATTATCGTCTCGTCGTCCTGCTCGCTTTTGCACTCCCCTTTTACTCTAAAATATGAACAAAAATTAAACGACGAGATAAAAAGATGGCTGAGTTTTGGTCTTGAAAAACTGGACGAAGTAAATTTGCTCTCAAAACTCTTTTTCAAAGGGAAATCATGCTTGAGCGAAAAAGAAAAAATCGCCTTAAAAGAGAATCTCGAAGCCTCGATAAGCAAAAAAAACTCCCCGTTAATTCATGATAAAAAAGTACAACAAAGAGTACGAAATATCGAAAGATTTGAAAGAGAAGGAGAGTTTGAGGAGAGAATCGCTTTACAAAAGAAGAGATTAAAATATAAAGAACTAGCCACGACGACGATCGGTTCGTTTCCTCAAACCTCAAAAATCAGAAAAGCAAGAAGAGAATATAAAAACTCTCAAATCTCAAAAGACGAGTACAAAAACATAATGAAAGAGTATATAGACGAATGTATAGCGTTTCAAGAGGAGTGCGATATCGAGATTTTAGTTCATGGAGAACCCGAAAGAAACGATATGGTCGAGTATTTCGGCGAGCGGTTAAACGGATTTGGATTTACTCAAAACGGCTGGGTGCAAAGCTATGGAAGCAGATGCGTCAAACCTCCTTTTATCTACGCGGACATCAGTCGTCCAAAAGCGATGACGGTTGAATGGATAACTTATGCCCAAAGCAAAACGGATAAAGTGGTAAAAGGTATGCTAACGGGTCCCGTTACTATCCTAAACTGGTCGTTTGTCAGAGACGACATAAAGCGCGAAGATGTATCAAAACAGATAGCTTTGGCGATCAGCGACGAAGTGGACGATCTGCAAAAAGAGGGTATAAAAATCATTCAAGTTGACGAAGCGGCGTTTAAAGAGGGTTATCCCCTTCGAAAAAGTAAAATCGCTCATTATGAAAAGTGGGCGGTTAGGGATTTTAAACTAGCGGTGAGCACGGCAAAAAAGCAGACGCAAATTCATACTCATATGTGCTATAGCGAATTTAACGACATTATCCGCACCGTCGAGGCTATGGACGCCGATGTAATCTCCATAGAGACGGCTAGAAGCGGAAACGAACTGCTTAAAATCTTTAAAGAATCCGGATATAAACAAGAGATCGGTCCGGGAGTTTACGATATCCACTCTCCTCGTATTCCAAGCGTTGACGAGATAGTGGAGCAGATTGAAAAACTGCTTGAAGTATTACCGAAAGAGCGGCTGTGGATAAACCCAGACTGCGGATTGAAAACAAGAAAATACGAAGAGGTGAAGCCAAGCCTTAAAAATATGGTTAAAGCCGTAAAAATCGTAAGAGAAAAGTTGAGAAAAAATTAGATTTCAACTTTTAAGCCGCTTTTTTTAAGCGGCTGTCGGTAAATTGAACTATTACTCTTTTATTTATTTAATTTTGATTATATTGTAAAATTAACCTAACTAAGTAAGTTATTATTTTAGCAACACTCGCTATTATAACCGCCAAGCGGCATACAGGCGCTAAAATCCATACAATTTAAATATAATCGAGTCCTCTGAAAAATATGATTCTCGAACAACATCTACATTTTAGAGAAGCATCGTTTTTCGGAGGACTCGATTAAAATAATTTAATAAAGAGGTTCTATGCGAAAGAGAAAAATCAAAAACTCTTTAATACTAAGTTTATTACTATCGGTAAATATTCTTCACGCCGATA
>JALWKJ010000184.1 GCA_027081495.1 Campylobacterales bacterium
ATCATGAGCGCCCTCACAGTGCCCTTTGCTATCAGCCACCGGCAAAGGTTTCAGGCAGACAAAATGCTGCCTGATATACAATCAAAGACTAACTTTGGAAATGGTACTACTTTTGGGTGCAGGTCACGATAGCAAAAAATATGAACCTCGATATCATCAAATGTATAGACTAGCTGATCTTTTGTGATATCCTGCGGGAATAAATTCCGCCAAAGTGTTATCGAACTGACAGTTTAAAAATTCAAATCATAATAAAATAACCACACAAATAAAAAAAGGAATCTCATGAAAGATACGAACAAAAAAGCTTTTGGTCTTTGGAGCGCCGTCTTTTTAGGCATAGGTTCCATGGTCGGCGCCGGTATATTTGTTCTTTTGGGAGAAGCTGGAGCGATCGGAGGCAATTTAGTCTGGATATCGTTTTTATTGGGAGGTTTCATAGCGCTTTTAAGCGGTTACTCTTTTGCTAAACTGGCTTCGGTTTATCCGAGTCGCGGAGGGTTGGTCGAGTATCTGGTACAGTGTTACGACGAGGGTATCTTTTCGGGTTCAATGTCCGTTTTGTTTTATCTCTCGGCTATGGTGGCCATCGCTATGGTAGCCAAGGCTTTTGGCACTTACGGCTCTATGATGACGGGACACTATTCTACTTTTAACGCAAATATCTGGAGTATAGGAGTTTTACTTTTTTTTATGATAGTCAATCTATCGGGAAGTACGCTCATAGCAAGAAGCGAAAATGTGATCGTCGTCATCAAACTATCTATCATCATAATCTTTACGATCGCCGTTTCCTTTTATATAAAGCCTGAACTTCTATCACTCAAAGACGCGCCGCCGATTATAAATATTTTTTCGTGCGTCGGATTGACATTTTTTGCATATGAAGGCTTTCGAGTTATTACAAATACCGCGGAAGATATGCCAAACCCGTCTAAAACGATGCTAAGAGCCATGTTTATAGCAATCTCTTTTGTCATTGTTTTATATATCGGCGTAACATTTGCGGTATTTGGAAACCTTTCGTTAGATCAAATCATCAAAGCTCAAGATTACGCTCTGGCGGAAGCCGCGAAACCGGTTTTTGGAGAGATGGGTTTTACCGTTATGTCTATCGCCGCTTTGATCTCCACGGCTTCGTCGATAAACGCAAATCTCTATGCCGTAACGAATGTTACCTACGATATGGCAAAAAACGGAGAACTTCCCGAAGTATATGAAAGAAATGTATGGCAAAGCAGCGAAGGTTTGATTGTAAGCACGGTAATACTCATTATTTTCGTACTATTTTTCAAACTCGACGAAATCGCCTCTATAGGAGCTATATCCATACTATTTATTCACGCACTTGTTCATATCGGACATCTTTTCAAGGTAAAAGAGACCGGCGCCTCAAAAGCTATTATCATACTTGCGGTTATCACAATCGCCGTAACGATCGTCTTAGCACTGGAATATACATCAAAACATATTCCAAATGTCGGCTATGCCATCGCTGTCGGTTTTGTGTTGGCGTTTTTAATAGAGATCGTTTTGAGATTGGCTACAAAACGGATAGTTACGAAACAAAGCCCGACAAACATCATCGATAAATTGGAAAACATCGAAAAAGATCTTATAAATAAAATAAAAAAAGTAAAGGATAAATCATGAACAGATATCTTCCCGCCGATGTACCGTGCGACAAAGAGAGTATATTTTTAGAAAATTTCAACAAAGCCACCGGTTCAAGCTCTCGTTTGATGCTTTTTGCGGGAGACCAAAAAGTCGAACATTTAAATAACGATTTTTTCGGTAAAGATATTCCATCATGCGACAACGACCCCGAACATCTTTTCAAGATCGCTTCCGCGGCAAATATCGGCGTCTTCGCCACACAATTTGGACTTATAAGTCGATACGCGAGAGCATATCCCGATATACCCTATCTAGTGAAACTAAACGCAAAGACAAATATCATACCCTACGCCGATAAAGATCCATACTCGCAACAATGGTTAGGCGTAGAAGATGTAGTGCGTTTTAAAGATGAGCAAAAAATCAATATACTTGGAGTCGGATATACTCTTTATCTGGGCAGTCAATTTGAACACGCAATGCTTCGTGAAGCGGCAAATATAGTACACAAAGCTCACCAAAACGCTTTGATCGCCGTATTGTGGATCTATCCTAAAGGAAAATATATCGAAGATGAACATGATGCGCATTTGATTGCCGGAGCCGCGGGTGTAGGAGCGGCTTTGGGAGCTGATTTCGTTAAACTCAAAGTACCTTACGAAAAAAACAGACCCGATCCCTATCTGCTGAAAGAAGCGACTCAAGCGGCAGGCACGACGGGCGTGCTCTGCGAAGGGGGCGCAAAGGTTGACGAAAAGGTTTTTCTTAGGGAGTTGTATGATCAGATTCATATCGGAAACAGCAGAGGAAACGGCACGGGAAGAAACATACATCAAAGAGAATTTAAAGAAGCCGTAAAAATGGCAAACGCAATTTATGCGATAACCGTCGAAGGTTATAGCATAGAAGAAGCGGTTATCACCGCACCAACAAATATTCTTAAAATAAGGAGAAGTCATGCAAAAAAAAAGAGTTGCGGTTAACGGACTTGGACGAATAGGAAATCAAGTATTAAGACACTATATACACAACCTTCCGACAAATTGCGAAATAGTCGCCGCAAATGTATCCAGCGTAGAAGACGCGGCATATCTGCTTCGCTACGATTCCGTACACGGACAAGCTGATTTTGAGATCAAGACGAAAGATAAAGAACTGATTATAGACGCTCATCGGATATCTATCGTAAGCTCTCACAATCCTTTAGAACTTCCATGGAGGAAGTTGGACATCGATATCGTTTTAGAGTGTACGGGACACTTTACAAAAGCAAGCGACGCCTCTATGCACATTAAAGCCGGCGCAAAAAAAGTCATCATATCGGCTCCGGGAAAAGATGTGGACAAAACAATCGTACTCGGGGTAAATCAAAACGAGTACGACGATAAAAAACATCATATTATCTCAAACGCCTCATGCACGACAAATTCGTTAGCTCCCGCTATGAAAGTGCTTGAAGAAAATTTCGGC
>JALWKJ010000185.1 GCA_027081495.1 Campylobacterales bacterium
GATATATTCTATTTACGGAGATAGAAGCGATAAAAAAACTTTACGACTACGATTTTGACTACTCCTACGGCATAGGCGTAGGCTATAGATTTAAAAGCTCTTTTTTAGAACCCTCTTTCAAACAAAAAAAAGTGATGTCCGCCAAAAAAATCTCATATTTGTCGGGAAAATTTTATAAAAAGAAGAAAACAAAGGCGCAAAAAACAGAGATAAAAAAAGATATAAATACTTCCATTAAACAAAAAATACAAAAAACAAAGCCAACGAATATAAAAGCCGTTACCGCAAAAAAAGAGAATAAACCCGAAATTATAAAAAAAAGAGAAAAACCCCTTAACCCTTCTTCTAAAAAAAGAGTCTATTTCATACAAATGAGCGCGGTTTTTTACAGCTCGATAGAAAAAGGGGAAAAGAGGCTCATTGAAAAATTAAAAAAGAGAAATCTGCCTTTTATCATAAAAAAACTCAAAATAAAAAAGAGACCGGTTCAAAGACTTTTGGTCGGACCTTATAATGATTTGAAAGAGGCAAAAAGCAGGCTTAAAAACCTAAAACAAATAAATAAAAACGCTTTTATACGGCTTATAAAACAGTGAAATATTACTATCGTTTGGATAAAATCTCTGAAATCATTACCACACTAAGCAAAAGAAGAGTAAAATGAAACGAATTTTTATACTTATTTTCCTAACCGCTTCTCTTTTTGCAAACGAGCTTTTTGAGGATATCGTAAAAAATATGCTCGAAAGAAAATTTTTACAAACATATCCGAGTATGGAAATAGAAAATATCGATATAAAAAGCGCCTCCTCGATTAATAAAAAATTCTCAACCTTCAAAGTCGTTAAACTCTCTATAACAAAAGATAATCTTCGAAGAAATAGAGGCAGCGTATTAGTCACTCTAAAAAAAGGAAATAAACGGAGAAATTTTTACTTCAGATATAACATAAACGCGACGATTGCCCTTTATAAAACGACAATTCCCATAAAAACGGGAAGAGAAATAACGCCCGATCTCGTATCTCTTCAAAGAGTTAAATTTAAAACACTTTACGATACGCCGATAAAGAATAAGGATTTTTATAAATACATAGCAAAAACGAATATCAAAGAAGATTCGGTTTTGTCGCTAAGAGTTTTAAAAAAATTGACCGACATAAAACGAAACGATATCGTAACCGCTATCATAAAAGAGGGGGGCGTAACTTTAAGCTTTAGCGCAAAAGCGCTCGGAGAGGGAAATATCGGAGATATAATCAAAATAAGAAGAGACCACAAAAAGATTTTCAAAGCAAAAATCGTATCCAAAAACAGCGTGGAAGTTTTAGATTGAGACTCGTAGTAGCCATAACCGGAGCAAGCGGAGCGGGAATCGGAAAACGGTTTATCGAAGCTCTTCCAAGCGAAGTAGAAAAATTCGTCATAATCTCTAAAAACGCAAAAATCGTCTTGAAAGAAGAGCAAAATATAACATTTATGGATGATGAAGACATAGCCGCTCCCATAGCTTCCGGATCGTTTTTATGCGATGCTATGGCGATTATCCCCACATCTATGAACACTCTTTCCAAAATATCATGCGGAATATGCGACAATCTCACAACCCGCGCCGCTTTCGTTACGATAAAAGAGCAAAGAAAACTTCTTCTTGCGCCAAGAGAGATGCCCTTTAGCGCTATAGCGCTTGAAAATATGTTAAAATTAGCGAGACTGGGAATTATAATAGCTCCGGGAATTCCCGGATATTATGCAAATATAAAAAATCTTGAAGAGATGGAAAACTTCATGATCGGAAAATGGTTTGATCTGCTCAAAATAGAGCATAATCTTTTCAAGCGCTGGGGAGAAAAAGAGTGAGAGAAAAAAAGATAGCCCTCTATCCGGGAACTTTTGACCCGATTACTTTAGGACATATAGATATCATAGAAAGAGCCGGGAAAATTTTCGACGGCGTTATCGTGGCGGTAGCGAAATCAAATACAAAAAAACCTATGTTTAGTTTAGAACAAAGAAAAAAACTCATAGAAGTCGCGACCCAAAGATTTGAAGATGTTAAAATTATTCAGTTTGACAATCTTCTTGTTGATTTGGCTAACAAACTCGATACGAAAATCATCATAAGAGGTTTAAGAGCCGTAAGCGATTTTGAATATGAACTGCAAATGGGATACGCAAACGCCTCTTTGGATGCGAACATAGAGACGATATATCTAATGCCGAATCTTCAAAACGCTTTTATAAGCTCATCCGTAGTAAGAGCCATCCTTTACCACGGCGGAGATGTTTCTCATCTAGTCCCTAAAGAGACTGTTCCTATTTTGAGAGGAAACGATGTATTTGATATTTGAAGGAATAGATACAAGCGGTAAAAGCACTCAAGTCTCGCTCTTAAAAAAGATATATAAAGACGCTATAATCACAAAAGAACCGGGAGGCACGAAACTAGGCTTAAAAATAAGAGAGATGATTTTAAATGAGGGCGTAAAAAGCCACAAATGCGAACTCTTTTTATTTTTAGCGGATCGCGCCCAACACTATAAAGAGGTGATAGAACCAAATAGGGATAAACTTATTATAAGCGATAGAGGATTTATATCCGGTATGGCTTACGCTATGGCGAATCATCCGGAATTTGAGATCGATTTTTTATTAGAGCTTAATCTTTTTGCCTTAGATCAAACTCTGCCCGATCTTATCATACTTTTAAAAACGGATAAAGATCTTTTAAAACAAAGAATAGACAAAAAAAGCGAAGATGAAATAGAAAAAAGAGGAATAGAGTATCTTTTGGGGGTGCAACAAAACATGATCGATATATTAAACCATTTAAATATAAAATACCGGATTCTCGACGCAAACCAAAGTATAGAAGAGATTCACCGACAAATAAAAGGATTACTATCATGATTACCGCTCTTCGGGGAATGAAAGATATTTTCCCTACGCAAAACAAAAAATTTGTCTATATCCTAAAAAACATGACCGCTATCGCGAGAAAGTACGGATTTGAATTTGTACAGACGCCGATTTTGGAAGAGACCGCGCTTTTTATAAGAAGCGTGGGAGAAAGTAGCGATATAGTCGGCAAAGAGATGTATAGATTTAAAGATAAAGGAGACAACGATATCTGTCTTAGACCGGAAGGCACGGCGGGCGTAGTTCGGGCGTTTATAGAAAAAAAGTATGACCGACAGGGAGGGATTTATCGTTTTTACTACTATGGTCCGATGTTTCGTTACGAAAGACCTCAAAAGGGAAGATTTCGTCAATTTCACCAGTTTGGAGCTGAAAGTTTCGGCGTAAAAAGTTATTTTGAAGACGCGAACATGATTTTGATGATAAAAGAGATATTGGATTTTTTCGATATCTCTTATGTTTTGAAATTAAACTCGCTTGGATGCGGCGAATGTATGAGTCCTTACAAAAAAGAGCTTGTAAAATTTTTGCAAAAAATAGAAAACTCTTTATGTCAAGATTGCAAAAGAAGGAAAGATACGAATCCTATCAGGGTATTTGACTGCAAAAACGAAAATTGCCAAAACTTTTTGCAAGAGGCTCCGAGATTAAATAATAATCTATGCGAAGATTGCGACACGCACTTTAAATCATTGCTGGAGCTTTTGGATAAAAAAGAGATAAAATATGAAATAGATCCCAATCTCGTTAGAGGGTTAGATTACTACAACAAGAGCGCTTTTGAGTTTATAAGCGGGGATTTAGGAGCCCAAAATGCGGTAGCCGGCGGCGGAAGATACGATAAACTAGTCTCGTATTTGGGAGCGAAAGAGACTCCGGCTATCGGCTTTGCCATAGGCATAGAGAGACTTATGGAAATGGTAAAAGAGCCAAAGAGTCAAAGAGAGGGATACTATTTCGGCGCTCTTTGTGATGAAGCCCTAACGCCTCTTTTTCTTGAAGCCGCAAAAGTGCGAAAAACCGATAAAGCGATAGTTAGTTACGATGTCAAATCGCTAAAAGCCCATCTTAAAGCATCAGACAAAGCAAATGCCAAATACTGCGCCGTTATAGGAGAAGACGAGCTGGCAAAAAATGAAATATGGATAAAAGATCTTCTAAATAAAACGGAAAAGACTAAATCGATCGGATAAACAGTTGCAAAGATACGGTATCGATGTCTGGGGAGAAGACGATTTTATCATAGACGGCGACAAAGTAAAAGTAAACCATCTAAGCTCGCCCGCGCTTTACGATATAGTAACTCATATTAGATCAAAGGGTACGAAAGGTCCTCTTTTGCTTCGTTTTCCGCATCTTTTGAAAAAACAGATCTCTTTGATATATGAAACTTTTGAAAACTCTTTTAAAGAGATTGAATACAAAGGAACTTTTCAAGCGGTTTTTCCTCTAAAGGTCAATCAATATCAGGATTTTCTACATTCGCTTCTTGAGTGCTCAAAAGAGTTTGACTACGGTCTTGAGGCGGGAAGCAAAGCGGAGCTTATTATAGCCATGAGCCATATAAATAAAGACGCGCCCATAAGCGTAAACGGCTTTAAAGATAAAGAGATGATAGAACTGGGTGTTTTATCGGCGAAAATGGGACAAAACATAACTCTCACGATTGAGGGCATAAATGAGCTTGAATCAATCATCGAAGTGACAAAAAATATGAAAAAACCTCTTCCAAAGATAGGAATCCGCATAAAACTTCACAGTATGGGAGCGGGAATTTGGGCAAAAAGCGGAGGTATAAACTCGAAATTCGGACTTACCTCTTCCGAACTTATAGAGGCCATCGAACTTTTAAAAGAGCATAAACTTCTCGATCTCTTTACGATTATCCATTTTCATATCGGCTCTCAAATGACTAATATTACAAATCTTAAAAAAGCTCTAAGAGAAGCCGGAAATATTTATGCCGATCTCATAAAACTCGGTGCGACAAATCTAAACAGCATAAACTTAGGAGGAGGTCTTGGAGTGGAATATACTCAAAACGAAGCGTTTGCCGAGATCACCTACTCTCTTAGAGAATATGCGAGCGATACCACTTTTATGCTGCAATCTATCGCGAAAGCAAAAAATGTAAAAGAGCCGAATATCATCATAGAATCGGGAAGATTCATAGCCGCGTCTTCCGCCGTATTGGTAGCTCCGGTTTTTGAACTTTTTTGGGAAGAGTACTCGCAAAAAGCTTTAAAACTGAAACAAAAAAATCCGCCTCTCATAGAGGAGTTAAACGAACTTTATAAATATATAAACAGTAAAAACGCTTTAGAGTATCTTCATGACAGTATAGATCATTTAAACTCTCTTTTGACTCTTTTCGATCTAGGGTATATAGATCTTATCGATCGCTCAAACAGTGAGATATTGACGCATCTTATCATCAAAAAGGCGATAGTGTTACTAAAAGATAAACCGGTAAGAGAACTCACACAAATACAAGATAAGATACAGGAGAAGTATCTTATAAACTTCTCTATTTTTCAAAGTCTGCCAGATTTTTGGGGTCTTGGTCAACGCTTCCCGGTCATGCCTTTGGCAAAGCTTGATTCCAAACCGACTAGATCGGCAAGTTTATGGGATATAACCTGCGACAGCGACGGAGAAATAGCTTTCGATAGCAAAAATCCTCTTTTTTTACATAGTGTTGACATCGATAAAGAGGACTATTTTTTGGGTTTTTTCAAAGTCGGAGCCTACCAGGAAGTATTAGGAATGAAACATAATCTTTTTAGCAGACCGACCACGGCGACTATAGTCATAAACGAGAAAAACTACGAAATAAAGGCGCTTACGCAAAGCGATGCGCTAATTGATATTTTAGAAGATTTAAGTTATAATCCCGTGGCAATTAAGAAAAAGCTCTATCAAAATATAGAGAACTCTCCTTTTATACAAAAAGAAAAAAAACAATCCGTTGCCGATCATATTGATATTATTTTGCAAGAGAACGGATATTTGAAGACGGTGAATTAGAGGAATTAATGGATAGCAGACTATCGTTGTGGCAGATCATAAAAGAGGACTTTCAAACTCCTTGGAAAAATGATCCGGCTATAAAATCTAAATTTGAACTTTTTTTCAACTATCCCGGTATCTGGACAATCATAAACTATCGTATAGCGCACTGGATATACGAGAAAGGATTTCATTTTATCGCCAGAGTCATTATGGGATTTACGCAAATAATAACAAATATCGATATCCATCCAAGATGCAAAATAGGCAGGCGCGTTTTTATCGATCATGGCGTGGGGGTAGTCGTCGGAGAAACCGCGATAATAGGAAATGATGTTTTGATTTACCAAGGGGTCACTCTTGGAGGAGTGAGTCTGGATAAAGATGTCAAAAGACATCCCACCATAAAAAATAACGCCGTCATAAGCGCGGGCGCTAAAGTGCTTGGAAATATAACTATCGGAGAAAACGCCAAAGTCGGCGCAAACTCCGTAGTCATCAAAGATGTCCCGGACAACTCCACCGCCGTGGGCATACCGGCGAGAGTCATAACAAAAGGCAAAGACAAATCTCAACTAAGCCACAATAAAATCCCGGATATAAACAAAGAACTTTTTATTTATCTCTCTAAAAGAATAGCCGTATTAGAAGATGCCATCACTCATCATCATGAAGATATCGTAGCAAAAAGAGACGAGGAACTTGAAAAAATTTATCGCGACTTCATCTCCACGATGAAAGATTGACCAAATTTATAACAAAACCGTGATTTTGAAATATATCAGCCGTTTTTTTTCTCCAAAATCCAATTTTAGCGACAAAGAGTGGATATTAAAATATCAAATTACCGCGATGCAGGTTTTATCTTTTTGTTTCGGTTTGGGAGTGCTGCCGTTTTCTTTTGTTCGTTTTAGCGAAGGTAACTATATTGTCGCCGCAAGCCAACTTTTTTTGGGAATATTTTTATTGCATGGTTTTTGGAAACTTAAAAACAATAAAAACTTTTACCATCACTATTCCATAACTTTTTTTATACTTTTTTTTCTATATACCGATATCATATTTTTTTATGTACCGCAAAATCATTTAAATATTTTATGGATAGTTACCGCTCCTATACTCATTTTTTTCTTTTTGAACAAACGAGGCGGTATTATAATGTTTTTATTTGTCATGCTGTTTATCGCATATCTTATATTTAGCGGCTATCCATATACTACGGCTGAATTTATTACGCTTATGGGCGCCTTTTTAACCACTACATATATCATGTATATTTATGAATTTGTCAAAGAAAGCGAAAAAAAGCGTATTATGCACTATAACGCTCAACTTCAAAAAGAGGTAGAAAAGCAGACAAAACAGTATAAACTCTTAAATAACCATCTACAAGAGAGAGTTGCTCAAGAAGTCGCAAAACAAACGGAACAAGAGCAGATGCTGCTAATGCAGTGCCGCATGGCAAGCATCGGTCAAATGATGGCCGCGATAGCCCATCAATGGAGACAACCGCTGATGAATATCAACGCTATTTTGCTAAATATCGATCGCGCAATAGAAAATCAACCTTTAGACCAACGCTATCTTCATACTAAAATAGACGAAATCGCATCTATTACGACTCATATGTCGCAAACAATTGAAGATTTTAGAAATTTATTTAATCCAAAACAGGAAAAAATAACATTCTTTCTTCACGAAAGTATCGATGAAGTCATTATGCTACTTAAAAATAATCTTAAGACGATCAATATGCAATTTCACGCCCATAAAGATCCTTTACTGCTTTACGGGTATAAAGGCGAAATGATTCAGGTACTTATCATTTTGCTTTCAAACGCGATTGAAATCTTATTTACACGCAACATTCGCAATAAAAAAATCACAATCAAAATCGGCAAAAAAGAAAACAACGCATTTATTATTATCAAAGATAATGCCGGCGGTATCAGTGAGAATATACTCAAAAAAATCTTTGATCCATATTTTACTACAAAACAACAAACCGGAGGTACCGGACTCGGACTATATATCGCAAAAATAATCGTCGAACACAACTTTAACGGTACGCTAATAGCGAAAAATAGCCAAAAAGGCGCAAATTTCATAATTAAAATCCCATTAGATGAGGATTGAAATTTTACGATGTATTACCATTATGTTATACAATAAATCCCAGCAGGAGAAAAAATGCTGGAAATTTTAAAACAATACGATATCTTATATGTTGAAGATGAACCGGATATACAGGCAAATATAAGCGAATATCTTAGATACTATTTCAAAAAAGTATATCTTGCAAAAGATGGACAAAAAGCTCTACAATGCTATAAAAAACATAAACCTCGAGTATTGCTGCTAGATATCAACATCCCATCAATAGACGGATTGACTCTTGCGGCCAAAATTCGCGAAATCGATCAAGAAATCAGGATTCTCATGCTTACGGCATATACCGAAAAAGAGAAACTTCTAGCCGCTACCGAACTCAAACTAACAAAATATTTAATAAAACCGGTAGAACCGAAATACTTTAAAGGCGCTCTTTTACTTTTGGCAAAAGAACTTACAAATATAGACAACCGATTTCAAAAAATCGCAAAAGAGTGTATTTGGGATATAAAAAACAAAACTTTGATCGTTCAACAATCCCAAATACCCCTCACCGCAAAAGAGCAAAAACTACTTGAGCTACTGATCGCAAAAATTGGAAAATCCGTTCACTACACGGATATCATGGTCGCCGTATGGGAAGAGTCGTTGGATAAAGAAATTTCGATCGACTCGGTTAAAAATCTCGTTAGCAAACTACGCAAAAAACTCCCCGGCTGCAACATCATCAGCGTGTATGGCGTGGGATATATGCTGAAATAATCCTTCCCTTTTCACACTTCATTACACTTTTGGGTCATACTTTCGGTATCACACTCGAAAGGATAGATCATGAAACATACTATTACACTCTCGTTACTGGCGGCGGCTATGCTGATGCTCGGCGGTTGCGGCGATTCCAAAGAAGAGAAAAAAACATCGGTCTCCAAACCTGATGCATCGGGTATTTCACTACGCGATTTCGATGTCGCTGTCTGTTCGAAAGAGGATTTGGACAATGAGGTTTGTCGTCCGGCACAGACACTGGATCTGCAAAAGCACCATGTTGTCGTCTTTTCACCTCCCGCAACAATCGGTGTCGGAGAATATACCTATTATGACGGTAAAAGGTTTGGCGTCGTTCCGAAAGAGGAGACTAAGATCACACCCCTAAACATGCTGGCATACGGTCTTTTCCTCTATGCACAGGAGGCAGGCAACGACTGGTGCGGTCCGTGCCGACTGGTCGCGCCGCAAAGTTATAGTGATGCCAAAGCATTGCTCAAAAACGCTTTTCACCTGAGTGGAACGGATGCGCAAAACAGCGCTATTTTGTGGATGCTCAACCGAAACCTGGAGCGGCTGGGAGAGCAACAGCTTCCACTCAAAACAGCTTATGACGCCGATATCAAAGCGATGGCGGAGAGTTTAGTCAATCTCGCCGCCAAAGGGGAAGCGCCCGATCTTTCGGGATTGCATCCGGTCAAAGACGCGCACGGTCGAACCATCGGCGTGAGTACGACACCCCAAAACGATTGTCCCGACTATATGGGCGGGTGTTTGGAAAACTGGGGATTGCTGGATAAAAAACGCGCGACGGCTCTTGGTATGAAGATACACAAAATAGTGGGCGTACCGCTGGCGTATGAACAGGCTTTTGAACCTTTTACCTGTGAAAATACCGAAACTAAAGAGATCTTCATGTACGGTGTCCCGGACGATTTTGACCAAACGAACAGCGAGCCGGTCAATCCACAGGGCGTGCTTGCCGCAACTTATCTCTCCTGGCCGATACACAGCAACTACGACAACAATACCTCTATGCCTTCTACGGCAAATCCTAATCAGTTCAATCCGCTCTATTTCGCCGAAACCCTCTCCGGATTGCCGACAAACATGACCAAAGGGCGCATAGCGATCGGCGTAAAGAGGCTGGAAAAGGCACCGGAGCAAACACAGGTTATCTTCGGCGATATCACGATTCCCGACGGCGTAACGATGAATGTAAACCATCCGCAAAATGACGGATGGAGCCATATCCCGGGCAGCCACACCTACTATAACGATCTTGGCGACATGAACTTCCAAAATTCACAAAACAGCGCCCTGAGTTATGTGCAAAGTGGAAACGATCACCTCGATGTGATGGCTGCCGGCTGGCTGGATATCGACTACATTGCCGTCGCGGCGTGTGTGCCCGAACCCAGAGGCGTACCGATTCCCGAAGTGCCGGTCAAACTGGAGTGCAATGCCGACAAAGGGGAACAACTGGTCACCGTCTGGGGCGGTAACGGAGACGATTTTGCCGCTCCGGTCGATCCGGCCAATCCTCCGGCGGGGCTGGGCAACAACCTGGTCAAATACGATCAACCCATCGAGAAAGCGGGAACTTTTGCTGACAGAATCATACTGCCGGCACAAACCGTCACACAAATGGTCGTCACTGTCAACACGAGACCTTCCATCAACGGTTATCAGAACGATCAGATGTGGCTGGGAGATGTCACGACACAAAACGGCGTCGTACACAATCCAAACGACCCCGGTGTCGCTGCGACGCTTAACGGCGGTACCGCCCACCAAATCAACGGCAATACAGGCGTATCAGGCGGCGGTATGCTAACCTCTCTGGTCAACAACACACACTATCTGGATGTCGTCGTCAAGGACCAGACCGAAGTCGACACCGTACGCGTCTCTATGTGTGTCGTGGATAAAAAGGAGGGAGATCTTGCAATCGTCAAAAAAGCGGAGAAAACCTATCAGGAAGGCGGTGTCAACTACGCTATCTTTTCCATCGGCGTGACCGGCACACTGCCTGCCGGACAGACACTGGTCATCAATGAACAAATACCGCAAGGGGCGACACTCTCTATGTTGAACGCACCGCTGCCGTGGGTCTGTAACGCAACCCCGCCGATTGCCGGAGCGGCGACACTCACTTGCTCTATCACCGCGACAAACGGTGATATCACCAACATCCAGCCTCTTTCGCTAACGATGTACACCAAAGAGCGCACCCTCAGAAACTGCGCCGCCATCGATGCAAAGAGCCAAAATACTTTTTACAACAATAACGATACCAACGACAATTCATGTGATTCGGTCACATTCAGACCGATCGACCCGCCGAGAGCGTGTACGCAACAACAGATCATTTCACTGGATGATCCGCAAAACTGGTACCTCTACAACACTATACATCCAACTGTCAATAACCCAATACCTGCAACATGGGACAATACATATACATGGTTCGAGATGCCTGGTGCCGGTACACATCCTTATACAGAGTCATATCTACTGGAAAGCCGTGAATTTTGCGCCTGCGGCACACCGGGCAAACTGGATGTACAGGGCATGCGCATCGATAATGTCGGTTCGATTCAACTTGAAAATTTAACCGATCAAATCACCCAAACAGTTGCACAACAACCAACCGCCTCCATGAGTAATTTTATGCAAGGTAACCCTCCTGCAAGCGGCTCTGCGACTATCGGACCAAATCATGTGGGGAAAAATTATAAATTAAAATTCAACATTTACAATTACAGCAGCTACAGCGGCGGCGCACTCAAAGGATCGCTCACCTTTACCGGCCACTGGGGAAGATGTACGCCGGAAGATCATATCGGTATCATCGTACTCGATCCGGTCGATGTCGGCAGAGATATCACCCTCCCCGACCCCGGTGTCGTTACCGGCGGTAATCCGGATCAAAACACGACAATCGCAATCATCGACGCAGAAGCATCAATCAGTACCGACGGTTTCCCGGTACCCGTCACACCGATTCCTATTGTCGTAACGGGCGGTGATCTTGTCGAAGTCAAAGCGACACCGCAACAAAAGTTCGGCGATACACTCCCGCAAGACTACGACATCGCAGTCGGCTGTGCACAGGGATACATCAGTGTTGTCATCAAACAAGCCGTAACACATGTCTATGAAACAGCCTACCGTTGTCAAGGCAACTGGGTGAAATACAAAGCACTCCCGTAACACTTCATGACCGCAAGCTGACACATCGGCTTGCGGTCGCTTTTCACAACTTTATGACACGGTCACCGGTCAGGTTGAAAACCGCTCGATTCAGGCTCTTGCGTCTGAAAATATTTTAAACGAATCTTGTCTCTGACAATGTCAAGTCATTTCTTTTTTTGCATTGCAATCTCCTTTTTCCCGATAACACACACTTTGTATGTTATTGGATATTTTTTTCTTATTCAAAGCAACTATACAGTCATATTTTATTTACTTTTTTAGAAAATTGAAAATTTTATCTCATTTTGAAATGTTTATTTTCAAAATAATATACATTTTAGATATAAGTTAAATATTTGGTTTGGCAGATATTTTTGCTATAATGAGTGTTAATAAATAGCCCATTGCCAAAAGTAAAGTTTTTTGATTTTTAAAGACTTTCATGACAAGTTATTTAACTTGCCAAATCTTATTTGATACACAACATATCTTTATACCTTCTTTTTAAAAAAGAGGCAAAACTTCCAAGAAAAAATTTTATACATGACCTGCACCCAAAAGTAGTACCATTTCCAAAGTTAGTCTTTGATTGTATATCAGGCAGCATTTTGTCTGCCTGAAACCTTTGCCGGTGGCTGATAGCAAAGGGCACTGTGAGGGCGCTCATGATT
>JALWKJ010000186.1 GCA_027081495.1 Campylobacterales bacterium
CATCTGTCTCTCTTTCGACGATAAAAAACGAGATTACGGATATCTCTGCCTGCCGTTTGCGATATCCGACGATCTGACATTGATAATATCGATCGTAACAAAAGACGAAAACGAGAAAAAAAGAGTCGATTCTCTTCCCTATTTCATAGCCGATTATATAAATACGGCTCGAAGCGAAATAGTAAGCGTAAGACTCAACCAAATCCTAAAAGAGTCGGCAAGGCGAGATCAGTTAACGGGATTGTATAACAGAAAATTTCTTGACGAATTTGTCGAAAAATCGATTCCTCAGGCAAAAAGAGCCGGCACTACATACGGCGTGCTGATGCTCGACATAGATCATTTTAAATCGATAAACGATACATACGGACACGATATCGGAGATGAAGCGATCAGGACAATTTCAAAAGTGATCAAAGAAAATATTAGAGAATCGGATGTCGCTATAAGATTCGGCGGCGAAGAATTTTTGGTACTTTTGTATAACTGCGACGAAAAATACATAGCGGAAGTGGCGATGAAAATAGGCAAAAACTTTTCAAAACAGAAAATCAAAGCAAAAGATGCCGCTTTCACAAAAACCCTAAGCGTCGGAGCCTCGATATACCCGATCGACAGCGACGATATATATACTTGTATAAAATTTGCCGACATAGCCCTTTACAGCGCCAAAAATAGCGGTCGAAACAAGGCGGTTAGATTCGAAGCGGCTCTGCACGGATAATCGCCTTTTATACTTATGGTAACAACTATAAACTTTTACGATAAAAGATAGTTTTTTATTACTTTTTTACTACCGAAGGTTAAAAATTTGTCGATACTAAGTTATCCACAAAATAACAAAGGAGTAAAAAATGGTTATATTTTTAAAAGAGTTAATAGATAGGTTTTTCAATGTAGAAAGTTATAAATCGGTTTATACTTTTGCGCCCGGTATGCATAAAGGCTCAAAAGAGTACGAATACCTTTTTGGAACATAAGCGGGGAGTAAATTCTCCCGGCCGGTAAATCTACAATCTCTTAAATCAAATCACCTTTTTTCTTATCGAATCCTCTAAAATGACGCTTCGCAAACGGCTATATTTTAGGTCGTAGAGGGAAATTTATAAGCAATGCTATAATATGATAAAAAAGGCAAAAAACACAACATAATTTGTGAGAAGTGACAAGCTTTCGTCTCTCATGAAGTTGACTTGTATTAAGAACATGCAACCAATATTCGGGAGAAGTATTTTGGGTTGCAGCGGGAGATTTACAGGTGATAGTAAACGGAATCGGAGGCTTTAGCCCCGAACAAAGCCTTCCGATTCCAAAAGGATCAATACAATGCACAAAATGAACTATTCACACCCAATTCATATCAATGCAGTAGGCAGTTACCAATTTATCACTTTCAGAACAAAAGAAAGCCTGGATAGTTATTTGAAAAAACTTTATGCAAGTAAAGAAACAGAAAAAATCAAACAGTATAAAATGGATATACATCTTGATACTTCAAAAAAAGGTGCATTGCTCTACGGTAGCCTGTTGAAAGAGATTAAAGATTACTATTTAGGTTATAATGAAAATATTTTTGAAATCGAGGCGTTGAGTATAATGCCAAATCATATTCATATCCTATTGAAACAAAATGACAATCTCAGTAATATTGTGCGTATATTGAAAGGTGGATCTGCGCATATTATCAACAAAAGTTTAGGTCGGCATGGTTCTATTTGGTCAAGAGATTACTATGACAAAGCAATAAGGGATGAAAAACATTTTCAGATTATTTACAAGTACATCAAATATAATGCGATAAAAGCAGGCTTAGATGATGCTAAGGATCGTTTTTATGGTAAATATGAATAACTCTGCCTCCGTTGTTGTTCGGGGCTAAAGCCTCCGACTCCAAAAATAATGAACATATAAAGGAAATGTTATCCAATCCATCAAAATCATAAAAGTTCTAAATAATATGTCGAAAGAAGAGAGAAATTTCGACATATCGCATTGGATATGTTAGAAAAACACGAAAAAGTTAACATATCAAACTTTCTATGTTGTAAAAATGCAAAAAATACAACATATTAAAAAAAATGGCTTGATGATATACCCGTCCTAAAAAGTGTTGCAAATCATAGAAATCTACTTCTCGTCATAATGCAGCTTCAATCCTTCTTGCGTCATGACAAATCCGCTTATAAATATCTTTCCTTCATGAACTTTTTTATGATATATCCTTACAAGAAAGAATTTCAGCTTTTGGATAAAGTTGCCCACAGAATATAAAATAAAAACAATGAGTAAGAAAATATGTGCAGTAGTCTCGAAATAACCTCCGCGGGACTTGCCCACGGAATAACATTATTTTAGCACTTTTTCCCTGTATCGCAAAATTTGAAGCATTTGACAGTGGCGATGTTAAGGAACTTCGCTAAAAAGTTGGCAACTCTTGCACAAAAAGCCGATTTGACAATTTTCGGTATTATATAAAAATCTGCTTTAGTATCCACT
The DNA here is from genome assembly GCA_027081495.1 of Campylobacterales bacterium. Taxonomy (GTDB): domain Bacteria; phylum Campylobacterota; class Campylobacteria; order Campylobacterales; family QNZT01; genus QNZT01. The sequence continues at coordinate 2,497 of JALWKJ010000186.1, forward strand.
TTATACTGTTTTTAACAGGTTTTATTATTTGAGGGCGCAACGGCAAAAATGGGGAGTTGCTAAATTTTAGGTTTGTTTCAGTTCATGAAGTACTTAGAGAAGGGATTTGTTTTTTGAATTTTTTCTGAAAGTTGGTGACTTTGAGCTTCTTAAAAGTTATATTTTATTTGCTTCTATAGGGTAAATATACTTTTGTGCATAAAAAGTGAAAACGGTTTAATTTTCTAAAAAAGCGCTTAGTAAAAAAGTCGGCAACTCTCATGAAGTAAAGTAAACACTCTCTATCGTAAAGGGGTCGTCTTCCGTTTCGCCGATGGCGTGTGAGTTTTGAACACAATTTTTACAAAGAGCGTATATGCGTACCGAGTCTCTTTTGGGATCGATCTCTTTTTTGATTTGCCTGATGATCTGCTCTTTTGTCTGTCTGTTTTTGAAAGTACACTCAAAAACGGACTTGTTTACACGGTCTCCATAACCCTCCAATATGTCGCTGACAATTTTGCGGGTTTTGTTGCGAACAATATCATAGACGATGAGATAACGAGACATCAATACCTACCTACAAATCCGCGGTAAGCTGCCACGCCCTTGACGGCGCGAGAAAGCAAATACGCCTGTTGCGAGATAATGTGATCGATTTCAACCGAAGCATTTTTGTAACTAGTTTTAGAGGCGAGTTTTTCAATAACTTTGGCGGCGATGCGTTTACGGGAAAATGTATCAAGCAAACCTTCTTCATCGAGTTTGAGCGGCTCTTTTTGGTTATCACCGCACCAACAAATATTCTTAAATTTTGAGAGTACGGGAAGGAGTGAGATATGTGTTTAAAAAGCTGTAGGACTAACTAGTTAATTCAAAGTTTTTTAGACGCATAGATCGCTTCTTCCCGTACTCCCCGAAGGGTGCGGTGCTTTTGTCCATACTCTTCGTTAGATTTTCTTGCATTAGCTAAGGCTAGTGCTTCAAAAATCCGCCTTGATTATGAACAAAATCACCGCATCAAAAATTAAGAATATTTGTTGGTGCGGTGATAAACATGCGTAAAATCGTCCTATCCACGACAAAGGTGCGAAACTCTTCAATGAGATCGTAAACCAGCGTGGGACGATTTTCTTGAGGGGCATGTAGAAAGGAGATGTGCAAACTTAACCCAGCGCGCAATGCATGATAGTGGACGCGACCGTATAAAATGGCGTAACCATAGTTAAGCGAAGCGTTGACGATATCCGCTGCGCCTTTTGTGCGACGACCTTCAAATGCGACTTTGTTCTGAAGCATTTGAGCGACCGCCTGCCAGTAAAAATTTGAGATGTGCCCTTCGTAGCCCATAAGTTCACTATTTGTACGAGCTTTGGTAATCATCTCTTTTTGAATACGGCGCATTTGTATAACGGTGTCGTCGAAGTGTTTGTGATACTTGTTCATATAACGCAAATAATTGATCTGATTTTTGGTTTTGGCGCGAAGAAAGGCTTTGGCAAATCGCATTTGTACGGGTGTGCCAAGTAGTTCCAGCTGGAGACGACTCATCTTTACAAGCGTGCTTTTTTGGCTAGAGAGCTGTGAAAGAGGCTCTTTGAGACTTCGGTCAAAAAAGTCTATGCTTATGCCTAGTCGCGCGCAAACGGCGATAAAATCGGAGCTGATCGACACGCTACCCGCCGCGACGATAACCCTCTCACAATAACTCTGGGGAATAGAAAGGAGAGTTTTGCGCTGTTTTTTTACAACAAAACGCCCCTTGGCTATACCCACGACGGCGCCGGGTTCATTGATAAAAAGCGTTGACGGCGTATGCGGCATGAAGAAAACCTAAACTTTTTTGAATATTTTAACATAAAAAAATATTTTAGGTAAGTGGGCGCTTTGATTCCTCTTTTTTTGCAATCATTTAACAAAATATTATTTTATCGTCTATCGCTTCGACAATCTACTTCTCGTCATAATGCAGCTTCAGTCCTTCTTGCGTCATGACAAATCCGCTTATAAATATCTTTCCTTCATGAACTTTTTTATGATGTTCTTTGCATAAGGGGATGAGATTGTAGCGGTGATTTTTATGAAAATGGTCGATATTTCCGTTTAGATTTGCGACCGATTGGGCTTTTATATGGTGGATATCTTCGACATTTTCGTTGCAAAGGGCGCATTTTGTAAGAAAAATACTCTTATTGTATTTGCTTTTTTTCCGCTTTTTTAAAAGTTCTATTTCGCTGTATTCGCCGCTCATTTTTTTACGAAGGTTATACGCCTCGTCTATAAACTCTCTATCGAGATGGAGCGATTTTGCGAATTCCAGTCCATATAGCGAGCTTCCGCTTCCCTTTTCGAGTTTTCTATTGTACTCTAAACGGTCGTTTATCTCATCATACTGAACGCCTAAATGCAAAAAAACGATATTTTTGAGTGTTTGTATCTCTTTTAAAGTCGTCAGTTGGTGCAAATGCGTCGCAAATATAAAAAACGACTCCATTTTGTGAAGTTTGATGATAGCGCTTGCCACTATCGCCAAAGCGGACTCCGTTTCCGTGCCATGACATATCTCGTCGCCAAGCACGAGAGAGTGTTTTGTAGTTCGGTTAAATATATTTTTAAGCTCTAACATCTCAATCGCGAAGGTTGAAAGACCTTTGTATAGATTGTCTCCGGATACGATTCTCGTAAAAAGTTTATCAAATATCGTATATCGAAGAGAAGACGCCGGTACAAAAAATCCCGCCTGAGCCAAAATAACGCTTATGCCCACGCTTTTCATAAGAGAAGATTTACCGCTGGAGTTTATGCCGTACAAAAGCATACCCCTGATCTCTTTATCGCTATACATCGGGTGATCTTTGTCTATATCGTTTTTGACATCTCCCAAAAAGAGATCGTTTGGGATATAGATACCGTTTTCTTCTCTTGATTCGATGATAGGATGTCTAAGTCCTCGCGCGTCAAAAAACACTTTATCGCCTTTTTCCAAAAGTTTCGGTCTCGTATATCGATACAAAGCGGCGCATTTAGCGTTGCTTATGGCGATATCGAGCGTGCCGATATGTTCGATGATCTGTTCAAGCGTCAACGCGTACGATCTCTCTATATCCTCAAGGCTCTCGTCGTAGCGTTTTTTTACAAGCGCTATCATCTTAACTTGGCTGGCAATATAATTTGAAGAGATCTCTTCAAAAAGCGCCGACGATATCTTTACCGAATTTTTAAGTTTTTTAATCGAAAAGTCTTTGAAAAAGTGGTGCCGGTTATCGATTGTTATAAAACTTTTTAAGAGTTTTTCTTCGATAAGACAAAAGCGGTTTTTCGTCATAGCGATAAAATATCCTTCGCTATCAAGATACTCGACGCTCGCGAAGTGCTGATCTTTACCTTCGAACATACCGTTTATGTGCGTACAAATCGTCTCGATCTTATAAAGCTCAAGCCGCTGCTCTTTTTCCAAAGAGTCTATGACGGGATAAACGCCCGTTTTAAAAAAATTTTCGTTTATTTGGTTTTTTGAAACTTTTGCGCATAGTTCCAAATCGAAAGTATTTAAAAGCGTAGAGATAAAATCTTCAGTTTCGTTTATCAAGTTTTGCTTATCGGATATTTTAGCGTTTTGCTCCTCTTTTAAGATAGTATAGATGGATTCCAATGAGGTAAAAAGATAGTTTAGCTCAAACGGATGCAGTTTTTTTAGTTTGATTCTTCGTAAAATTCTCTCCAAATCGTAAACTTGCTTCATGAGATTTTCAAACTGTTTATAGTGCGATAAAAGTTTTTCGCTTAAATCAAACCGTTCGTTTAAAATTTTCAAATCGCATATAGGATTTAAAAGTCTCTCTTTTAGCATTCTTTTGCCGATAGCGGTAGAAGTTTTGTCTATCAACGCCAAAACGGTCTTCTCGCTTGATCGTCTTGAGATTATGCCAAGCTGTTCTAGCGCGTTGTTGCCCAGATACAAAAAGTGCTTTCCGCTTAAAAATTTCGGTTTATCCATCTTCTCTATGAGCAAACTATCATGTTCGATTATAAAATCACACAATATTCCAAGCGCTTCGCTTGCGTAAGGATATCGCTCCATATCGAGGTATTCTATAGGCGAGAGAAAAGATTTGATCGCGTAAATATTTTTAAAAAGCTCGTTTTGATAAGCGATTTTAAGACGGCATTTGTTAAAACTATAGTGATAGTTTCCTATGATTTCCAGGTAGTTTAAAACCCACTCTTTATCGATATTCGCGTTTGCGAAGGTCAAAATCACTTCCGAGGTATGATAAGATTGCAAAAGAGTAAAAACTTCGTCAAGCGCAAATGTCTTATCTTCGCTTGTGCCGTGTATTTCACAAATGTTTGTTTTACCGGTGCTTACATCGATAGCGGCGTATCCGAGTGAATATATACCTTGGTTTTGATCTATTAAAAGCGATGAGATATTGTTTTCGACGGGTTCTTGAAGATAGTCGAAATTGGTCCCCGGAGAGATGATACTTGAGATATATCTCTTTACATTCGGAGGCTCTCCCTTTTGTTTGACTAAAACTACGGTATATTTTTTAGTCTGAATGATACGATTTAGATGTCTCTCTATAGAGACCGACGGCACACCCGCGAGTAAAGGATTTTGCACGGAGTTTTCTATAATCGATTTGTTTTTTCTCGTAAGCTGGATATTTAAAAGCTCGGACATCTCTTTTGCTTTTCCGATCTGCTCTTTTTCGTTGTTTACCTCGTAAACCTCAAAAAAAGTCCCGATCTCCATAAGCACGACGGTATCTTTACCGTAACGCTTTTCATAGTAGCGCTGCAAATCGAAATAGATCTCCGTCAAGAGCTTTTTTTTATTGTTTAAAAGCTTTTGCGCCTCTTCGTTGTGTATGTTTATGGGTCGATCCTTAGAGTAAATATATTATCCGATTATACACAAAAAGGGTAAAGATATATACCATCGTTAAAAAATTTTCTAAAACAGATGTCCTAATTTTATCTTCTTTGTTTTCAAGTACTCTTTGTTGTATTTGTTGGCTTCTATGACTATAGGGAGTCTTTTGACTATTTTTATATCCGCTAGACTCTCCATTTTTTTGGGATTGTTTGTCAAAAGTCTAATCTTTTTTATACCGAAATACCCCAATATATACTCGACCATCTCATAACTTCTCTCATCCGCGCTAAAACCTAGTTGATGATTCGCTTCGACGGTATCAAGCCCGTTATCTTGCAGCGCATAAGCGTTTACTTTGTTTAAAAGCCCTATGTTTCTACCTTCTTGGCGCAGATATATGACCATTCCTCCCTCTTTTGAGATCATCTCCAATGCAAAATGAAGTTGCTCTCCGCAGTCGCATTTTAGACTAAAAAGCGCGTCGCCTGTAAGGCATTCGCTATGAACTCGCACTATCGGCTTCTCGCCCATAGGCTCTTTAAAGATTACAAGGTGCTCTTTTTGATTCTCTTTGAACGCCTGTATAAAAAATTCACCAAAAGCGGTGGGAAGAGAGGCTATTTGAGATATATCAATTTTCATAATGTTGTTATTTCCTGATTTATGGTAGAATAGTTGTTTTTTCATTGCGGTTATAAATCAACCGATGAAATCCAATTCTAACACAGTAGAGGCTAAAAGATGTTTAAAAGGTTCAGACGCACGCGCATAAATCCAAAACTAAGAGATCTCCTGACTCAAACAAAACTCGATACGAACGATTTTATCTACCCGCTCTTCATAAAAGAGGGCAAAGGGTATAAAAAAGAGATAGAATCTATGCCCGGAGTCTTTCAGATGAGTATAGACGAAATTTTAAAAGAGTGCGAAGAGCTTAAAAAACTCGGACTCTACTCTATCATACTTTTTGGAATCCCGCAAGTAAAAGACAGCATAGGAAGCGATGCTTTATGCGATCACGGCATCATAGCAAAAAGCATAAAAGAGATCAAAAAAGCTCATCCCGATATGTTTATCGTAAGCGATTTATGCTTTTGCGAATACACCGATCATGGACACTGCGGCATACTCGATCCGAAAAACCAAACCGTTGACAACGACGCGACGCTAAAAATCCTGGCGCAACAAGCCCTCATCCACGCAAAAGCGGGCATAGACATGATCGCTCCCAGCGGCATGATGGACGGTATGATAACGGCTATCAGAGAGGCTTTGGATAGCGAGGGATTTACAAATATTCCCATCATGAGCTACTCTACGAAATTTGCCTCTTCTTACTATGGACCGTTTCGCGATGTCGCGGAGTCGGCGCCGAGTTTTGGAGATAGAAGAAGTTATCAGATGAATCCCGCAAACAGAGACGAAGCCATTTTAGAAAGTCTTGAAGATGAAAAAGAGGGAGCGGATATCCTTATGGTAAAACCGGCTTTAGCCTATATGGATATAGTCAGAGATATAAAAAATTCCAGCCGCCTGCCGCTTGCCGTATATAATGTAAGCGGCGAATACGCCATGCTAAAGTGCGCTAAAAGAGCCGGTTTGATAGACTACGATAAAGTCATGATGGAGACGCTTTTGGGATTTAAGCGAGCCGGAGCGGATATCATCATAACATATCATGCAAAAGAGGCGGCGGTGCTTTTAAAAGGATAGATCAATGAAACACTTTTTGACACTTAAAGATTATAGCAAAAAAGAGATTCTCGAAATCGTGCAACTCGCGTTTAAGATCAAAAAAAAGATGAAAAAAGGCAAAAGAAAACCTTATCTAAAAAATCAGACTCTTGCTATGATCTTTGAGAAGTCGAGCACTAGAACCCGCGTGAGTTTTGAGATAGGCATGTATCAACTTGGAGGTCATGCCATATTTTTATCTTCAAACGATTCTCAGCTCGGTAGAGGAGAACCTATGAAAGATACCGCTAGAGTTATCGGTCGTATGGCGGATATGGTAATGATTCGCACATTTTCGCAAGAGTCTTTAAGGGAGTTCGCCGATTACTCGCCCGTTCCCGTTATAAACGGATTAACGGATCTCTGCCATCCGGTACAGCTTATAGCCGACTATATGACTATGATCGAGCATGGCAAAAAGAAAAATCAAATCGTAGCCTATGTGGGAGACGGAAACAACATGACTCACTCATGGATGTGGCTTGCCGCAAAACTCGGCTTTGAGCTAAGAGTCGCGTCTCCAAAAGGTTATGAAGCCGACGGCTTGGTTATGCATGAGTCGTTAAGCGAAGCTAAAAAAAGCGGCGCCGTCATAACATTTTTTCACGACCCCAAAGAGGCGGTGAAAAATGCCGATGTAGTTACGACCGACACTTGGATCTCGATGGGTCAAGAGGATGAAAAAGCAAAGAGAATAAAAGATTTCAAAGGTTTTATAGTTGATAATGCGATGATGAAACTAGCGAAAAAAGATGCGATCTTTTTGCACTGCCTGCCCGCTTATAGAGGATATGAAGTCGATCAAGAGGTGCTTGAAGGCAAACAAAGCGTCGTATTTGACGAAGCCGAAAACAGACTTCATGCCCAAAAAGGCATCATGGTATGGCTGGATCGACACAGATAGGAAAAATTATGGATCAAAAAAAAGAAGAAAAAAACGGATACGATATTATTAAAAAAATCGATTCTCTATCGCAAAAGCTTGGATTGAAAAAAGACAATCAGACTCTTTTGGAGATAAAATCCACAAACGACCCCCATATAAAAGAGCTTCATCTAAAACAAGGCAGCTGGGACTCTAGCGATCCCTGGTTTGCCATAGACAAAGACGATGACAAAAAGGCTTACGCTTTTATACCCGCGGACGCTTTTTCGCAGCTTATAGACACCATGAAACAAACTCAGCAGGAAAATTTCAATCTAAAACTCGAAAAAACGATTTGGCAAAATATCCCCGCCGATTTTGACGATGTATGGGTTGTCGCTATGGAAGAGATCAGAAATCTCGCAAAATCGGAAGATCCGAACAAACCGATTTCGATTGATTTAGAAAAGCTGATAAGAAATATTAAAAAAGAGCATCCGAATCTCTTTATAAATCTTAGAGATTTTATACCTGCGCAATTTAACCAACTACAGGATAACCATGATTGATTTTAATAAATTTACAAAATACTCAAAACCAGGTCCCCGCTATACGAGCTACCCGACAGCTTTGGAATTTGACGAAAAATTCGATACCGCCGCACTCGTAAAAGAGTTTGACAATCAAGATAAAAATCGACCTCTTTCACTATATTTTCATCTGCCTTTTTGCAGGAGCGCTTGTTATTTTTGCGGATGCAATGTCGTTTTTACATCAAAAGAGGATAAAAAAACAAGATATATCTCGTATATAGAAAAAGAGTTAAAACTCATCAAAGAGCGCCTCGATACGACAAGAGAAGTGATTCAGATGCATTTTGGCGGCGGAACTCCCACTTTTTTTGATCCAAATCAACTAAAAGAGGTGATAAACCTCATCAAGAGCAATTTTAGTAATTTCGCAAAAGATGCGGAGATAAGCTGCGAAATCGATCCGAGATTTTTTACGAAAGAGCATATGGAGGTTTTAAAAGAGGGAGGATTTAACCGCATAAGCTTCGGCGTTCAGGATTTTGATCCAAAAGTCCAAGAGGCGGTTCACCGCATACAACCCTACGATGTAACGAAAGCCGCGGTAGAACTTGCTAGAAGCAGCGGTATAAATTCCGTAAATGTCGATCTTATATACGGTCTTCCTTTTCAAACATTCGAGACTTTTAAAAATACCCTCAAACTCGCAAGAGATCTGGATGCCGATAGATTTGCCGTATTTAACTACGCTCATGTTCCATGGTTAAAAAAGACGATGAGAAAAATCGATGAAACCACTATTCCCCACCCTTCCGTAAAACTTGAGATTTTAAAATACACGATAGACTATTTTACCTCTTGCGGCTATAAAATGGTGGGCATGGATCATTTTGCAAAACCGCAGGACGAACTTTTCAAAGCGATAGAAAAGGGAGAGCTTCACAGAAACTTTCAAGGATACACGACAAAAGGCGGAGCCGATCTTATCGGCGTTGGACTGACGAGTATCGGCGAAGGCGTGGATTATTATGTGCAAAACTATAAAGACATGAAACTTTACGAAGCCGCCATAGACGAAGGAAGACTCCCCGTAGAAAGAGGCATAAAACTAAACAGAGACGACATCATAAGAAACGCGGTTATCATGGAGCTTATGAGCAATTTTAAACTAAATATCTCAAAAATAGAAGAAAAATACGACATAGATTTTGCGGATTATTTCAAAGAATCGCTTGAATCTCTTAAAGAATTCGAAGACGCCGATCTTGTCGAAATCTCGAAAGAAGAGATAAAGGCAAGCGCTACGGGAGAGATGCTTATAAGAAATATCTCTATGGCGTTTGACGCGTATTTGCATCCAAACGAGGAGAACAAAAAGAGATTTAGCAAAACAATATGACCAAACGACCAAGCGAAATATTCGATTTTCAAAAAATCAGCGACGACTGTATCAAATGCGGAAAATGTATTCCCGTTTGCACCGTGCATGATGTAAATGCGGACGAAACCACTTCTCCACGCGGTTTTATAGACCTTTTAGGAGCTTATAAAAGAGGAGATCTAAAGCTCGATAAAAATGCGAAAGATATTTTTGAAAGCTGTTTTTTGTGCACAAACTGTGTAGAAATCTGCCCAAACTCCCTTCCTACGGATATGATTATCGAAGAGGTCAGATACGACATAGCTCAAAAATTCGGTATATCTTGGTTTAAGCGAGTTTTTTTCTTTCTTTTAAGACACAGAAAAGTGATGGATCTATTCTCTAAGATAGGATATACATTTAGAACATGCGCATTGAGCGTAGATGAAAAAAACAGAGGCCTTAGAGCAAAATTTTCACTTCCTCTCATAAAAAAAGGCAGACTTTTGCCCTCAATGAGCAGCGTCAGTTTTCTAAACGGTTATCCTGAAAATATCAAGACGACAAACACCCCGAAAAAAAGAGTCGCGATATTTATCGGGTGTCTTGCAAACTATAACTATACCGGTATCGGAGACTCTTTGGTAGAGGTTTTAAAAAAGTTGGATATAGAGATTTTTATACCCAAAAAACAGCTCTGTTGCGGAGCTCCGGCATATTTTACCGGAGATTTCGATACGGTAGAGTACCTAGCCAAAAAAAATATAGAATATTTTGAATCTTTTATCCATGACTATG
>JALWKJ010000187.1 GCA_027081495.1 Campylobacterales bacterium
ACCTAATTTGTTTTTGATGATTTTCTCTTGTGTATGCAGATTCATTGTCTCTCCTGAACTTCTTGTCCAGGAGAAATTGTAGCTTTATTTTCTTGAATTGTGTCAGATTATATTGTGACTATTACAAATTATTTTATCACCAACAGTTCATTACCGCCTTTTTGGAATTCGTATTTGACTTTTTTGACTTCGCATTTAAAGCCGTAGGTTGTCAATTTTTTTATCACTTCGTCAAAGTGTCTTGATTTTTTAGAGCCAAGTTCCAATAACGGGAAGATTCTAACTTCATTCGCAATCTTGCATAAATTAACGATAGATTCTAAATGAAATTTCGCATCGAAATGCTCACTATATAAAAATAGAAAATGCGAACATAACGCTAGATCAAATTTATCGTTAAAAAGTGGCAAATCGGGAAGAGACCCCTCTATATAGCGTCCATCTTTTTTGCCCCGTGGATAATCTTCCAAAAATCGATTCATCGCCTTCATGCGGATTTTTCCAAGTTCCTCGACATCTTTTATCGATCTCCAAATAAATTCGTCTTGATTGTTTTTAGTTTGATCCAAAACGGTTTTGAAAGTTTGCTCGATTCTTTTTTTTATCTTTTTCGCCGAAAATTCATATATCGGATCAACCGAAATAACGCGCCCGCCTTGTTGAGATAACTGTGCATTGAATCCTGCCGGTCCGTCGCCGCAACCTAATATTCTTTTTTCAAGATCGGTCTGGGACAAAGCGAACATCTGAATGTATTCATCGTAAGATCGTCCCCAAGGAACTACTTGTTCAAGTGTAAAAGCCATTATTTTCCTTCGTGTTTTTGTCTGTTGAATTTTTTCAGACAATTTATCCTATTATAAATTAAAAAAACAGATGGGTTTGATTACTTTAACTTGAGGGATCGTTTTGGGTATCAATATTTTACACCTTATCACAGGTCTTCCGATAGGGGGCGCCGAAAAAGTTTTACTCGATCTTTGTATCAATCTTGATAAAAAAAGATTTACAAATTTCGTAATAGGATTGAACGACGAAAAAGATTTTACCCTGGATTTTAAAAAAAACGGGATTTTCGTTAAAAATTTAAATATGAAAAAAAAACCAAAAAGCTTTATGCAAACCGCATTATATATCAATAGATTCATTGAAGATTATGATATTCATATATTACATGCGCATATGTTTCATCCGCTGGTATTTGCTTTTATAGCAAAACTAAAATACTCAAAACTCAAGGTCGTTTTTACTTCGCACAATGTAAACATCGGCTCAAAAAAACGAGAGATGATAACTTATCTTTTAAAACCGTTTAGAGATGTTGATATCGTTTTTTCTTCCGACATGATTACAAAAATGTACAAAAGAAATTGTATCGTCATTCCAAACGGAATCGATACGAAACCTTATATGCGAAAAACTCGAAAAAACGATATATTTACTTTTATCTCCGTAGGCGTTTTAAGAAGGCAAAAAAATCAACTTTTTTTACCGTCCGCCGCCGCGTATTTAAAACAAAAGGGTATTAAAGATTTTCAGATTCAAATTGTAGGCGGCGCCGACGCCAGCGGCGATATGCGAGAAGATATAGAAAATCAAATCAAAAAATACGGCGTAGAGAACGAGATAAAGATGTTAGGTCCTCGCCGCGATGTCTCAGAACTTTTACAAAAAGCGCACTGTTTTGTCATGCCTTCTCATTTTGAAGGATTTCCTATCGCCTTATTGGAAGCGGCGGCGGCGGGTTTGAGCGTGGTTTCGACTCCCGTTGGAGCTATCGCTTCCGTCATAGACGACGATAGCGGATATCTAACCGATATCGAATACTTCGCGGATAAAATGTTAGAAGTTATTACCGATACGAACGAGGCTAAAAGGCGGGCTAAAAATCTTCAAAAAAAAGTTATCGATTCTTTTTCTATAGAGAGTACGGTAAAAGCTCATGAAAAAATTTATGAAAAAATTTAGCTATTTTCCCCACTTCTCATACCACATCTCAAACATCAAAATAGACCATAATCTATCCACATCGGCTTTTTGACCGTTTAAATATCTATCTCTTAAAAAAATGATCTCTTTGACATTAAATATCCCTTCTTCCTCCAATCTTTTTTCATCAAGATAGGTTAAAAAATACTCTTTTAATTCATCTTTTAGCCACTCGTAGATGGGTACTCCAAATCCCATTTTAGGACGATCCATGATCTCTTTTGGAAGGTATTTGTGCGTAATCTCTTTTAATATATGCTTTTTGACCGCGTTTTTGTATTTGTACTCTGAAGGGAGTCTTGCGGCAAATTCGACGATACGATAATCAAGAAACGGTTCGCGCCCCTCTAAACTTACGCTCATCGTAGCTCTGTCGATTTTCGTGAGGATATCGTCGCTTAGATAAGTTTTATAATCTATCGCCATCATTTTGTCGATTTCATCGTTATTGTCGTTTAACAAAGGCGTTTGATCAAAATCCGTTTTAGGATCTAAAAAATCTTTTTTAAGCAAGCGATCTATCTGCGAGATCGTAAAATAGCTGCTCGTATGATTTAAGATTTCAGCGCCGCTTTTTGATTTTAGCATCAGTTTTGTTTTTTCATATCTGGTTTTGAAGTTATAGGTTTTATTAAGCAGCGGGATATGTTCGGGGTTTATCGAATTTAAAAACGCTATTGCGGGAGTTTTTAGTAAATTTGGAAATTTCGCAAAAAGATTACGGTATCCAAGAGCGCGTGCATATTTGTCGTATCCCGCAAATATCTCATCGCCTCCGTCCGCGCTAAGAGACACCGTAACGCTTTTTCTTGCAAGAGAGCTTACCAAGGTAGTGGGAATCGCCGATGCGTCCGCAAAAGGTTCGTCGTATATAAAAGGAAGATCGGGTATGATTTTTAAGGCGTCTTTTTGCGTGCAGTAGTAGTCGGTGTGATCGCATCCTAAATATTGAGCTACTTTAGAGGCGTAGGCGGATTCGTCATATCCCTTTTCATAAAAACCGATCGTAAAAGTTTTAAGTTTTTTTGTTCGGTTTGTCTGAAGCAAAGCGCAAACTAAAGAGCTGTCGTAACCTCCGCTTAAAAAGATTCCAACCGGAACATCCGATATCATGCGATACTCAAAAGCGTCTATCAGCAGCTTTTCGCACTCATAAATCGCCTCTTTTTCGGAAATTTTTAGTTTCGGTTTGTTGTAGAAATCTATTACATCCCAGTATTTATGTTCGCTTACCTTTTTATTGAGAAGATCTATTTCAAGATAACATCCGGCTTTTAATTTTTTGCAATATTTAAAAATGCAGTATGGTTGAGGAATGTATTGGTATCGCAAAAAGAGTCCTAACGCTTGAGTATCTATATCTTTGTTAAAATGTTCATATTGGTGAAAACTCTTAAGTTCGCTTGCAAATAGTATAGTTGACTCTTTTTGATACCAAAACAGAGGTTTTATCCCCGATCGATCTCTTAGTAGATAGAGTTTTTGTTTTTTTTTATCAAATATCGCAAGCGCGAACATACCGTTAAATTTATGAACGCACTCTACGCCCCATTTATGGTACGCTTTTAGTATCACTTCCGTATCCGTGTGCGAGTTGAAATCGTAGCCGTTGTTTTGAAGTTCCGATTTTATCTCTTCAAAGTTATATACTTCTCCGTTATATACGATTTCAATATCATCGAATTTCATAGGCTGACGACCGTGATCGCTTAGATCCAAAACGGATAGTCTTCTATGTCCAAGTCCGATATTTGCGTTTTGGAGCTTTAAAAAACTATAACCGCCGCAATCTGGACCTCTATGGTGCAAAATATCCGTCATCTTTATAAGCGTATTTTTGTCGATACACTTTTTAAAATCGACAAAACCGGAAATTCCACACATATTTATAACTCTCTTTCTATCAAATCTTATCTAAGTATTTTACCATGACAAAGATATTCATTAGAACAAATTGTCGGGTGAAGCGTTTTGATAGCGTATTATGAGTATAATCTATTTTTTTCGTAAAACAATATTTAAAGAATCGAAAAAAATATTTCGATAAAAAAACATAAAAATCCTTTTAGCAATTTGTTGTATAATTTGCGTTCATATCTACACTATTGGAAAAATCTTTGAAGCTTTTTAAATCCGTTTTATTATCGCTTTTATTTGTAAAAAGCATATACGCTTATGAACTTTATAACAATACGGTTTGTGATAAAATCTGGAAAAGAGGAGAGACTCTTTTGGGATTTATGGAAGAAAACAACCTTCCTCTTTCGCTCTATTACGACCTTGACGACGCTGAAGAAAAACTCTCGGCCGATATTAGGGGAAATACGATTTATCAAATACTTTATGACAAAGACAAAAGAGTAAAACAGGTATTGATACCTCTAAACGAGGAGCTTCAGATTCACATATATGAAGAAAAGGAGAAAATTTATACTCTTGAGATAGAGCCGATTCGCTATCAAACGAAAGATATGGTTTTAGATATCGCCGTAAACTCCGTTTTTTCAAAAGATATAGTTGATAAAAGCGGTAATTTTCCGCTTGCGGTCGCCTTGGAGCAGATATTTAAAAACGATGTTCAATTTAACAGATTTAAAAAGGGCGACAGGGTCATCGCTTTTTATAGACAAAAGGTTCGTCTTGGAAAGTTTTACGGCACCCAAAGAGTAGATTGCGCTTTGATAGAAACGAGAAAAAAGAGTTTTTATAAATTTTTGGCGCAGGATGGAAACTATTATGATCAAAACGGCAAAAGTTCAAACAGATCTTCTTTTATAGTTCCTTGTAAATACCGCCGCATCTCTTCAAAATTTACGCTTAAAAGATGGCATCCCATACTTAGAAAATTTAGAGCTCATCATGGGATAGACTATGCCGGAAGCATAGGCACGCCGATTCGCGCGGCTTATGATGGAAAAGTGATTTTTATGGGGAGAAAAGGAGGATACGGAAATACGATTATCATCAAGCATAAAGGCGGATATAAAACTCTTTACGCGCATCTTAGCAGATTTAACAACTCCGTTCGATCAAAACGGGTTAAAAAAGGTCAAATCATCGGTTATCTCGGAAATAGCGGCGTGAGCACGGGACCTCATCTTCATTTTGGATTGAGTCTTAACAACAGGTGGATAAATCCCGCGAAAAAAATAGTTTTAACGCAAAAATTAACCGGCGGCAAGCGAAAAACATTTTTAAAACATGTTAAACTATGTAAAGCGAAAATAGACAAACTGCTTAATGAATCGGAAGGAAAAGATGTCAAACAGACAAAACATGGAAAATTATAAAGAGCTTATAGAGCTATATCTACAGGATCCCGAACACTCAAATATTCCCACTTCCGATGTGGCGAAAGCTCTTAGTAAAATCGCAAAGAGCGAACCCGAGATATTTAACGAATATCTTCAAAAGATTCCAAACGAGTATCTGGGAGATATCGCGCTTGAGCTTCCCGAAAAATATCTAAAAGGGGTTATAGACGAGCTTGAAAGCGAAGATCTCGTCGAAGTGGTAGAAGAGCTTGACAGCGACGACGCGACCGATCTTATTCAGGATATCGAGGAGATCGATAAACAAAAAGCCGATGAAATTTTGTCAAATATCAACAAAGAAGATAGAGAGGAGATTAAAAAACTCAAAAGATACGACGAGGAAGAAGCCGGCGCACATATGCAAACCGAGCTTTTTAGCGCAAGCATCGATGAAACGGTCGAAGAGTCGATACAAAGATTAAAATCCCTTAAAAAAAGCGGCGAACTTGAAAATGTTCATCAATTATATATAGTAGGGACATTCGGAAAATTGATGTTTTCCATTCCTCTTGAAGATCTCTTGACATTTGATTTCAATAAAACATACAAAGAGATAATAAAAGGTCATGAAGATGAGTTTAAACCTATTTTTATTCACGATACCGACAATATTCATGAAGTAGCGAGAACTTTTCGAGAACACGATCTATCCGCAGTGGCGGTCGTCAACTCCCAAAACGAACTGATAGGTCGTATTACCTCGGACGATATTTACGATATTTTACAAGAGAGCGCCACGGAACAGATCTATAATCTCGCCGGTGTCGATGATGAAGCCGAAGAAGAAGAAAATATCTTTGAAGCCGGCAAGAAGAGGGGAGTTTGGCTTTTTGTAAATCTGCTTACCGCCATACTCGCCTCTTTTGTCATTCAGGCGTTTGATGCGACGATTCAATCTTATGTCGCTTTAGCCGTGCTTATGCCGATAGTGGCTTCTATGGGCGGAAACGCCGGCACGCAAACTCTCACGGTTACGGTGCGGCAGTTGGCTCTTGGAGATATCGAACTTAGCAACGCGAAAGAGACTATCAAAAAAGAGGTGGTTTTATCGCTTCTAAACGGGTTTGTTTTCGCTTTCGTGCTAGGGATCATAGCCTATGTCTGGTTTAAAGAGAGTATGCTTGGTTTTGTTATAGGCGCGTCTATGGTTATAAACCTTTTTATGGCCGGGTTTTTCGGCGCGATGATACCGCTTGTTCTAAAAAGACTTCATATCGATCCGGCCGTAGGTTCGACCGTGATTTTAACGACCGTTACCGATGTCGTAGGTTTTTTTAGCTTTTTGGGGCTGGCGTCGATTTTTTTGATACATTAAACAACGAAAGAGAGTGATGATAAAAATAACGAAAATTACGGAGTGCGACAATCCAAAGTTCATAAAGCCAAAAAGAGTTTTTTTTATACAAAACGATAAAGATAGAAACTGGGAAGTAGTAGAGGCTTTTGACAGCGTCGCTATTTTACTTTATGATAAAAGCGAAGAGTCGTTTATTTTGGTAAAGCAGTTTAGACCGGCGGTTTATATGAAAAACGGCGACGGTTTTACTTACGAGTTATGCGCGGGTCTTATAGATAAACAAAAACCGATAGAAACGATAGCCAAAGAGGAGGTTTATGAGGAGTGCGGGTATGATATCGATGAAAGCGATCTTTTGAAAATCACCTCTTTTTATAGTTCGGTCGGTTTCGCCGGAGCAAGACAGACGCTCTTTTTTGCAAAAGTCTCAACAGAACAAAAAAAAGGTAAAGGCGGAGGCATAGACGATGAAAATATCGAGATAGTTCCGATTCGTCTGCGCGATGCGAAATCATTTATGTTTGATGAAAGCAAGGCGAAAACTCCCGGACTTCTTTTTGCTTTTATGTGGTTTTTCGAGAATTATAAAAAGTGAATTTTCCTATATCCCCGATTTTTGAGGCCTCTTTTGAAAATATAGACTTTTTGATAAAAAGAGACGATCTTTTAGATAAGGATTTCTCCGGTAACAAAGCGCGAAAATTCGCTTGGTTTTTGAAAGAGCCTCTTTTTGATATAAAAAGAGTAGTCTCTTACGGATCGTCGCAATCAAACGCGATGTATTCGTTAAGCGTACTGGCGAAGATGCGAGGATGGGAGTTTGAGTATTATACCGATCATGTAAGTTCGTATTTAAAAGAAAATCCTCAAGGAAACTATCTTTTCGCGCTGCAAAACGGTATGAAGATTTATGAAAAAAAAGTCCCGATTTTACTTCCCGAAGACACCCTTTTCATTCATGAGGGAGGTCGTCAAAAAGAGGCGGCTTACGGATTGAAGATTTTAGCGAACGAGATAATAAAACAGACTCGGGGAGAAATCGTCGATATCTTTTTACCCTCCGGTACGGGAACAACCGCTCTTTTTTTACAAAAATATCTGCCTTTAAATGTCTATACGACGCCTTGCGTTGCGGATGACGAATATCTAAAAAAGCAGTTTGCGACGCTAGAGAGAGACAAAAACGAATATCCGACGATCTTAAATACGAAAAAGAGATACCATTTCGGTAAAGTTTATAGTGAATTTTTTAAAATTTGGATAAAATTGAAAGAACAAACGGGTATAGAGTTTGATTTGCTTTATGATCCAAAAGGTTGGATTTGCATACTTGAAAATCAAGAAGTTTTTAAAAATAGGATTTTATATATCCATCAAGGCGGACTCCTTGGAAATGTAAGCTTAAAAAAACGATACGAGAGGAAATACGGATGAATATCATAGATAGCACCCAAAGCGATTTCGATTCGCTTTTTAACGCCATCTTAAAACGGGGCAAAATGGATATGCACAAAGTTCAATCGAGTGTAGAATCGATTTTAAACTCCGTAAAACAAAGAGGAGACGACGCCCTAAAAGAGCAGATTAAAAAATTTGACAATTGGAATATAGAGGATATCTCTCAGATCGTCATATCGCAAGATTCGATGAAAAAGGCATATGACGGACTTGATAAAGATCTTTTAAACGCTCTTCATCTTGCCTTTGAAAGAATATATTCGTTTCATCAAAAACAGATGCCTAAATCATGGCTTGATTTCGAGTCAAACGGTTCGATCTTGGGACAAAAGGTTACTCCCGTCGATAGCGCGGGGCTTTATATTCCCGGAGGAAAAGCCTCTTATCCCAGCTCGCTTTTGATGAACGCGCTGCCCGCAATCGTGGCGGGAGTAAAAGATATAGTGGTATGCACGCCTACGCCGAACAATGAGATAAACTCTCTTTTGCTTGCGGCCATGCATCTTTGCGGTATAAAAAAAGCGTACAAAATAGGCGGAGCGGGCGCAATCGCCGCGATGGCTTACGGAACCGATACGGTTTTAAAAACGGATGTTATAACCGGACCTGGAAATATATATGTAGCTACGGCTAAAAAGCTCGTTTACGCGGATGTAAATATCGACATGATAGCGGGTCCCAGCGAGATCGGAATCATCGCGGATGAAAGCGCGAACGCTAAATATCTGGCGATAGATCTTCTCTCTCAAGCCGAACACGACGAGATGGCAAGCTCTCTTCTTATAACGACATCGCGAGAAATCGCCAAAGAGACGCTTGATTGTATTTATGAAGAGTTAAAGAAGTTAAAAAGAGAAAAGATCGCACGAGAATCGATAGAAAAAAGAGGAGCTATCATAATAGTACGAGATATAGAGGAAGCGGCATATTATATGAACCAAATAGCGCCAGAGCATCTTGAGTTGATGGTTAAAAATCCTTTTGAACTTCTACCTTCCATAAAACACGCCGGAGCGATATTTATGGGACGATATACGCCCGAGGCCGTCGGGGATTATATAGCCGGACCAAATCATACTCTTCCAACCGGCGGGAGCGCGAAGTTTTACTCTCCTCTTGGAGTGGAAAACTTTTTGAAAAAATCATCGATCATCTCTTTAAGCAAAGAGGGAATAAAAGAGTTATCAAGCGCGTGCGCGCTTTTGGCGAAAACCGAAGGATTGCAGGCGCATCAAAAATCGGTAGAGATACGACTGGATAAATAGTGTCTTTTTTGCGTTTTGTGCTATTTGTATTTATACTCTTCTTTTTTAACTCATGCGAAGACGGATGTTGCGAAGATGAGTTTAAAAGCGCAAAAACGCAGAGAATTTTCGGAGCCGTCCAGCCTCCTAAAAGCTGTGATAAAATTTCGAGAAAAACATTCGTTTACGATTTGCTTCACGATAGTTATTTGTGGGCGGACGACACCGCTTTTGTAAATTTTAAAGACGATACTCTTTATCCCGATGAGACGGCTCTTTTAAACGAGCTTAAAAACGAAAAAGACCGTTTTAGCTTTATTATCTCTCAAAACGAGTATGAAGAGTTTTTTATTGCCGGCAGGAGCGTGGGGTTTGGATTTTCGTTTGTTTTTATAGGAGACGAACAATCTATCGATTCGATGCGGATAATACTCGTTTATCCCGATTCGCCCGCATATAAATCGACTCTTAAACGATCGGATGTTATTGTCGCGATAGACGGTTATAGAATCGACGAGATATATAAAAACGAAAAACTTTTTAAAAAATATTTCGGTTTTGAAGGTGAGTTTGAGGCGGTTTTTACGATTAGAAAAAAAGACGGCGCTCTTGAAAAATTAAATATAGCGAAAACGGAATTTGCCGTTAAAAGCGTTATAAAGAAAGAGGTTTTAAATATAGACGGAAAAAAAATCGGTTATCTGCTTTTTCAATCGTTTACGGGAAATGCAAAATCCGAATTAAAAAACGCATTTTCCTATTTTAAAGAGAAAAATATCGACGAGCTTGTTTTGGATTTGCGCTATAACGGCGGAGGGTATGTTTATTTCGCAAATTTGCTCTCTTCTTTGATAGCGGGCAAAAACGCCCAAGGGAAAGTTTTTATGAAAAGAGTTTTTAATGAAAAATACTCTTCATACGACATGACCGACTATTTTTTAAAAGAGCAAAAAGAGGCTCTTGATTTATCGAGACTCTTTATCTTGACCACAAAAAGCAGTTGTTCGGCGAGCGAGCTTGTCATAAACTCGTTGAGAGCTTCGACAAGCGGCGTCGATGTCGTTCAAATCGGCGATAGAACTTGCGGAAAGCCTTACGGAATGATCGGCGGAGCATATTGCGGCAGATATATACTTCCCGTTCAGATGAAAAATTTAAACGGCGACGGAATAGGAGAGTACATAAACGGACTTTCGCCCGATTGTATCGCCAAAGACGACTTTTGGCATGATTTTGGGGATGAAAACGAGAGTTTGTTAAAATCGGCTTTTTATTATATCTCAAAGGGAAGCTGTTTGGATATGAAAAAACCGAAAAAAGTTTTAAAAATTCGTTTCGGCGATAATGAAGATAGTTTTAGAAGGAGATTTAATGTTTTTTAAAATAGCGAGTGAAAAAAGATGAAAAAAATATTGGTTATCGCCGACGGTTTGCTTGCAAATGTTTTTTTGCAAAGGCTGGAAGATCTCGACGCTACGGACAATATATATCATATAGTATATTATAAAGAAAATACTCTGACAAAAAAGAGATCCGATAAATTTATCTACTATCATATCGATCCGACAAGTTTCGCGAAACTATCGATGCTGCTTGAGGATGTAGAATTTTATCAGGTCATGTTGATTTTGGGCAATAAAATGGATTTGCAGGCTACTTATGAAAATATTCGAAAAATAGACGCTAATCAATCCGTCGTTATACTTGATAAATGGAATCTAGGAATCGTTCATCAGCACACTACCGTTATAGATATGAGAGAAAGAGTAGCCAATATCTTAAGCAATTATCTTCCCGACATTCCTCTTTTTGCGCAAAATATAGGTTTGGGACAGGGTGAGATCATGGAGTTTAAAATTCCTTTTGGAAGCGCGTATGTATATAGACATGTCGGAAATATCGAACAAAAAAGATGGAAAATAGCGGCAATTTACAGAAAACAGGAGATTTTATTACCCACGAGCAAAACTATGCTCGTACCCGACGATACGATACTTGCGGTCGGTAATCCAAATGTTTTGAAGGGAGTTTATAAAAGTATCAACAGGCAATTTGGTCAATTTCCGCTGCCTTTTGGACAAAATATATATGTTCTTATAGATATGGTGATGATGGATAGCAAGCAGATCGATATGCTATGTAACGACGCTATGATCATGCATTCGAAATTAAACAGCAAAAAGTTGGTTTTTAGGGTTGTAAACGCAAAATACGGCAAAGTGCTGGATAAGCTCAAAAAATATCAAAGAAGCACCTCCATCGAAGTGATCTTCGATTTTCTCGACAATGAGATAAAAGATGTCATTTTACAAGATGTTGATCAGTTTTATATCGGAGTGTTTATAACAAACGGAAATTTCTTTAGAGAGTATAAAAGATTTCTATATAGGCTTCGCCTGCCGGTATTGAAAATCGGTAAAAGCGGGTTTTTCAATATCAAATATTCCGTTTTATTAAGTTACGACAGCGAAAAGGTAGAGCAGCTCTCGTCCGTGATATTCGATCTTTCGTCGCAGCTTGAGATTGATATATCGCTATTTGATTTTCAAAGCGACAAAAGCGAAGAGGGCGAAAAGATAATCGAACATTTCGAAAGTCTTTCAAAGTTATTCGAAAAAAAGGTAAATATCATATCGACCGATAAAAATCCGATAAGAGAACTCGTGCCGAAAGATGATTTTTTACAGTTTGTAATTTTTGACAAAAATATTCTCACCCCGACCCCGCTGGCTTTTTTCAGCACCAATATTCAAAAACACTATTTTCGTTTTATGGATAAGTATCAACTTTTTTTGCCGTACGAATCATAAAATTGTAAACCTAATTTAAATATAATCATGTAACTTAAAAAACGGGGAGTTGTATGCAGGTAGAAATTCAATTTGAAAAATGCGCCGCGCAGGATTATTCGATCTTTATAGATCAGATGCGAAAACTCCGCTTCGATACGAAAACGGCTATCGTCACAAATCCGAAAGTTGCCGGGCTGCACCTTGATAAACTCCTTAAAAACATAAGCGCGAAAGAGCTTTTTATCATTACTCTTCCCGACGGCGAAGAGTATAAAAACGAAAAGAGCTTAAATATCATACTTGAAAATCTTTTCAATCACAAATTTGACCGCTCTTCAAAACTGATCGCTTTTGGAGGCGGCGTCATAGGCGATATGACCGGACTCGCCGCGTCGATTTTTCAAAGGGGGATCGATTTTATCCAAATTCCCACAACTCTTCTTTCACAAGTTGACGCGAGCGTGGGCGGAAAAACCGGCATAAACAATAAATTTGGAAAAAATTTAATCG
>JALWKJ010000188.1 GCA_027081495.1 Campylobacterales bacterium
TCTTGACGATCATAATGCCTCGTCTTTTTTTGAGGCTTTTAGGCGGCGGGGCGATAGATTCTTTTGTTTGTGTCGCGGGTTTTTTTAAAGGTTCTTCTTTGGTTTGCGGCTTTTTTTCTTCCTTTTGGGTTTTTTTCGCGGCGGTTTCGACCTTTTCAATGCTTCTTTTTACTTTTGGTTGTACAATCTCTTCTTTTGGCTTGACTTCTTCTTTTACTTTTGGAGATTCTTTTTTTGTCTTAACAGGCGCTTTTTTTACCTCTTTTTTAACGGCTGTACTCTTTTTGGCGGGTTTTTCTTTTTTTGGCGCTACTCCCGTAAGAATATAGTTTGCCAATACTTCGGCATCGGCTATACTTATAGCGCTGTTGGCCGCTTTTGCCGGTAGGTCGATCTCTTTGGCTTTGGCTAAAACATCTTTTGTTTCAATGCCAAGCTCCTGCGCAACTTCGTTAATACGAATTTTATCCATTTAATAAACTCTCCAAATCTATAGTTTTAATCTCTTTTTTACACTCTCTTGAGAGTGATTTTAACAATTTTTTTTCTTTCAAAGAAGAACAATCATGACACAGATAGAAACTTCTGCCGATGCCTGTAAAATATCTTAACTCTTTGTCTATACACTGCAATCTGATAAGCTCTTTTTGGAATTTTCTCTTTTTGCAGTATATGCACATCCTGACGGGATTTTTCATAGTTAAATAATTTTGTACATTATAATAATTTACCTTAAAGAAACTATTAATTTCCGAACTTATAGCCGATATTGTTAAAATCGTAAGTCTCTACCCTAAAGTGAGGAAAACGAGTTTTTAATTTCTCTTTTAGATATGAAGCGTCGTCTTCATATACCATATTGAAAAACGATGACCCGCTTCCTGAAAGCGTACTCATCAAAGAGCCGTTTAAAAGAGCGAATTTCTGCACTTCAAAAAGCTCTTTCATCACTTTCATTCTACTATTTTGGTGTATCACATCCTCTGATGCTACTCTAAGCATTTTCCAGTCTTCGTTAAAAAAAGCGGCGGTTAAAACAGCCGTGTGGGAAATGTTAAAAACCGCTTTTTGCAGCGAGAGGGTTTTTGGAAGTTTTGATCGTAACTGGTTTGTTGACATAGGTTTGTTTGGAATGACCATAACGGCTTTTAAATAATGTGGAATCTCTTTTTTTTGGGTCGCTACTTTTTCACCTCTGATCGCCAGCGACGCGGTAAAACCGCCATGAACAGCCGGAGCGATATTGTCAGGATGAGGCTCGTAAAAAAGAGCTTTGTTTAAGATGGCGTCTCTTGAAAGTTTAACTTCCGCCATTTTATAAGCGCTTGCGATTGCGGCGACTATGACCGCCGACGAACTGCCAAGCCCTCTTGAAAAAGGTATATTGTTGTGAAATTCAAATCTGAAACTATCTCTTTTCCCTACAAGCTTTATATAAAAATTGTAAAAAATGTTTACAAATTGATTATTCGTTTTGAGTTTCGGTTTTTGTGAACCTTCGCCTTTGATGGCGATGGAGATAAAATTTGATTCTTTTATTATTATATGGTTCGTTAAGTTAAGCGCCAGACCTAAAGTATCAAATCCTGGTCCTAGATTTGCACTTGTGGCGGGTACATCTATAGTCAACTATTTTCCTCTTAAACTGCCGGCAATATATATAGCGGCTTTGTATCTTTTGAAAAAATCTCTCTATTTAGACGCTTTGGAAGTGAAAACGGCATGATTTTCTCTTTTTTCGTATCGATTTTTCGTGGCGTAATATTACCATTTTCTTTTATAAAATATAGACTGCCTATAGCTTTTATCGGCGAATTATTATTAAAAGCAAATCCATCTGTTGCAAAAAGTGGCACATTTAAAGTGACTGTGAGAGTTTGAAGAAAAATATAGGTGACTTTTACGGACATAAAACTTCCCGGACCTCTTGCGAAAAATAGATTTTCAATCGTATATTTTCTTAATATCTCATCAAAAATTTTTGGCAAAACTTCACTGGTTTTAAGTTCGCTCTCAAATTCTTCATTTAAACGATCTTGTATATATACGCCTACCAAAAGAGGGGAAGTTAACGATATGACCAATACGGCGACCGACTCTTTTTTCAACTACGCATATACCTTGGAGAATGTTTCATCCGTATGAGTTTGTATCTCTTTTACGATATAGTTTTCTTTCTCTTTTAGTATCTCTTTTGTAAGCAGATGATTTAGATGGTGACTGCCGGCGAATGATTCGTATCTTCCGATATAAGGCAAACCGAGCAGGGTCAAATCTCCGATAGCATCAAGAATTTTATGGCGGACAAACTCGTTATTGTAACGCAAACCGTCGTTGTTTATGATTTTGTTGTTATCTAATACTATGGCATTTTCAAGAGAAGCTCCAAGCGCTAGATTTTGCGCGCGAAGCATTTGGACATCTTTTAAAAAACCGAAAGTCCTCGCTCTTGATATCGAGTCGATATACGCTTGTTTACTAAAATTAAAATCATACTCTTGAAAACCGATTGTCGGATGATTGAAGTCTATCTGAAAACGGTATGATTGGTTCGGGTCGGGAGAGATTTTAACATATCTTTTTCCTTCTTTGACCGTTATCTCTTTGTTTATGATCATGATTTTTTTATACGCGTTTTGTTCCTGCACCCCCGTTTCGCTAAGCATCATGCAAAAACTGGCGCTGCTTCCGTCCATAACAGGAATTTCGCAAGAGTCTATCCTTATGAGAAGATTATCGATACCAAACGCATAAATCGCCGAAAGCAGATGTTCAATGGTAGATATACTATTTCCGTCGCTTCCTATAACCGTCGCCATTTGCGTATCTACGACATTTTCGGGTTTAGCTTCGATATATGTATGAGTGTCGCTTCTGAAAAACAGTATGCCGCTATTTGCGTCAAGAGGCTGAAGTGAAAATCTTACCGGCTCGCCTTTATGCAGACCGATTCCAACCCCTTTTATGGTTTTTTTAATAGTTTGTTGTTTCAAACAGATCCTTTATCA
>JALWKJ010000189.1 GCA_027081495.1 Campylobacterales bacterium
GCCTATTGTAATCAAAAGCCAGACGATATTCGCAAGCTTTACGCTATATAGAGGTTTTTTTGTCAAATAAGGAACCAAAAACATAAAAGCGGCAAAAACAAGCTGATAAGTCGAACCAAAAATTCCTATAATAGGATGAACCGTCATGATCGCAAAAAAGTGTTCGGGCTCCCCGTGTACGGGCGGAATCTCCGGTACGACCGAAGCTATTCTCATAATCATACCCTCAACCGACGCCAAACCGTAAAACAAAAACGACATCACAACGGCTCGAAGCGTTACTTTTTGCAAAGCGTTTAGACTTTGTGGTTTAAAATTTACTCCGTCTATCAATGTCATTTTATGCCTCCTTCAAGCATAGCTACTTTTTTATCACACCCTCTTACTTCAACGGCGTTTTTTACAAACATTTTATTTCCGGCAGGTCCGGAATACTCTGTTGACATCAGGTTAAATATTCCGTCGTGATTAAATGTCCATAAAAGATCGTTTCTACTTCCCGGATTTACCTGCATCTGAGTTACCATCGTATGGTCTTGTCTAAAAAGTCCAAAACCGTAAACGAGATCCTCGCTTTTTACATTGAACATCACTTTTTCTCCACACTCAATGACCATTTTTTCTTTCGGCAGATGAAACTGATGTTTTTTGATAGTGATATCAAAAGTTTTATCCGGAGTCACTTCATGTCTTGTTATATCCTCCGAAACCCATGGGACTACATTGTAAGTAAAGATATGGTGCCCTACGCCTCCGGCTACCAAAAACGCCATATACCCGTAAAAAGGGATTCTGACGATAGATTTCGCTTTCTCTTTTCTCGTGAGATTATACCCAAACCATGCGACCACCGAAATGATGATAAACGCATAGATCGTATAAGCCACCCAGTGAAAAGAGAGCAATTCCAAAGAGTTTGAAAAACTCATACATTCTCCTTTATTGATGATTTTTACACTACATGATTTTAGTTATGTAGTAGAAAAAATAACTTGATCAAGATCAATAAAACCAACACTTAGGTGATTAATTTTTAAGCAAAAAAGGTGATTATTATTATCCGAGTGCCTTATATTTATGCATATAATTTAGCGTCGGAAATTATGTTTTTAATGATATTTTCAAATTTACCGATATGATGTACAATTATTACAAATAAAAGGACAGCGACTAATGAAAAACAGATATCCGTTTTTAACAACCGTCATGATATTGATAATGACTATTTCGATTTTAGGATGCGGTAACTCGTCCGCTAAACGAGATGCCGCCGCAACCGTGGCGCAACATATGACGCCGGATTCTTTTGCACCGGTAATGCATATCGGAAAATATAGTAAAACCGCAGATCAAAACGATTTTAACTTATCCGCTATAGAGTGGGAGTACGACAATCATGAAGGACTTAAAATCCACATAGACGACTCCGATCTTTATCTGCATTTTACATACGACAAAGAGGTTTCAAATATTCAGTTTTTTATCGATACCGACAATAACGCCAAAACCGGGAACTTAGACGAAGGCGGCGCCGAATATATGATAGAAAACGGCTATTTATATAAATCTATCGATCCAAAAGAGTGGAAATGGCAAGAGGTCTCTAAATTAAAACAAACCGGCACTCTAGGCGTTTGGGAAAGCGTAATGATAAAACGAAGCGATCTTGAAAATTTAAGCGCGATATTTGCGATAAACGCTCAAGCTCTCGACGACAAATGGCATCCGATATCGATGAGTCCGATTGATGGTTCAAAATCGATTTACAGCGAAAAAAACGCTATAGATTGGAACAGTATAAAGCCTTATACGACAAACGAGGATAGAGTCGTTAAAGTTTTCAATACCGATAAAATGATCTATATTAGGTTGGAGCAGAAAAGTTTTGCCCGACATATACAGATATATATAGATAGCGACAACGACCCTACCACGGGTTATAAAAGCAGCAGTTGGAAAAATTTCGGACGAGATTATCTCATAGAAGACGGAAATTTGTATAGATATACCGGAAACGGAAATTGGGGATGGGAAAGAGTCTCTTTTGTTGAGAGGATTAGAGATAAAGAGAATAAAAACATCCTTGAAGTCGCCGTACCGATAACCTCTTTTTCATCTTTGGCGCAAAATATATCCATAGGCGTTGAGACAAATGATAAAGACTGGATGAATACCGTTTTTATTCCGGATAACGACATACCTCTTTATTCGCTGGAAAAACCCTCAAACGATCTAAATATCCGCATAAACGAAGTGATGGCGGCAAATACGAACACGATACTCGATCCCGATTATAATAATTTTAGCGATTGGATAGAGCTTTATAATCCAAATAATCAAAAGATCGATATTAGCGGATACTATTTAAGCGATAAATTAAATAAACCCAAATGGAAATTTCCCTCAAACACTACCATAGAGCCGCATGGGTATCTTCTAGTATGGGCGGATGAAAAAGATAAAAACAAAAATGCGCTTCATACAAATTTCAAATTGAAACAAAAAGGCGAAGCCGCAGCGCTTTTTGATAGAGATAAAAAATTGATAGATGGATTTGAGTATCTAAGACAAACTCCCGATATATCGGTAACATTTGACGGGTCAAAAACTCTCTTTATGGATCCAACGCCCCAAAAAGCGAACTCGACTATGAAAGATAGCGCTATTTTAACCCAAAAACCGGTTTTTTCACTCAAAGAGGGATTTTATAATCAGCCGCAAACTTTAACTATATCCTCTACACCCCAAAGTGAGATATATTATACGACCGACGGCTCGATTCCTACAACCTCTTCAAACAGATATGAAAAAAGCTTAGTCGTCGATAAAAGTATGGTCGTAAGAGCCATAAGCGTACAAAGCGGTAAATTTGCCAGTAAACCGGTTACCAAAAGTTATATCTATGATGAAAATATAACTCTACCGGTTATAAGCATAGCGATGGACGATAAATATTTAAACGACGATTCTATAGGAATATATACGATAGCAAAAGGTAAAAAGT
>JALWKJ010000190.1 GCA_027081495.1 Campylobacterales bacterium
AAAAACACAATCTTACAAAAAAGTATGAAAAAGCTAAGAAACTTTTTGAAAATGACCCTTTTTATCCTTCTTTGAACACCGAATTATTAGAACCAAAAGACAGATTGATTTACTCATTTAGATTAGATAGAAAATATAGGGCATTATTTATCTATATTGGAGAAAATGAGATAGAAATCATAGTTTTTACCAACCATTATAAGTGAAGATATAACAACACCTTGAGACTGTGCAAAAACATTCTTAAACAATCCTGAAAATCACCGGATCAAAACCGTAAAAACGGTATAATGCTTAATACAAAAGCCCGATATACCGGACTTTAAAGAGAGAAGAGATGTCAAAATACAAACAGGGATAAAACCGAAAACAAGTACTTTATCCCAAATATGCGTAATACCGGCGGCGTAAAGAGCCGGATATGTATTGCCTTTTTTAAATGGGTGGTTATTTCGTAAGAATAGATGGGAGAGGGAAAATATTTGGTTT
The DNA here is from genome assembly GCA_027081495.1 of Campylobacterales bacterium. Lineage (GTDB taxonomy): Bacteria > Campylobacterota > Campylobacteria > Campylobacterales > QNZT01 > QNZT01. The sequence goes on from JALWKJ010000190.1 coordinate 490, forward strand.
AAATTGGGGCGTATCGGGATTGGTTTTTGCACAGTCTCATAGGACAACAAATCCGCTAGAATTATAGATCAGCGTCCCGCTCTCAAACGAAGATCTCAAATCGACCTTTAACTTTTTGATTTTAATTTTGCCTGTTCAAGCTCCCAGTACTCCATAGCGAAGATATCTTTTTTATGCAGCGATTTCCAGCCTCCGAGCTTTTGTGCTTTTAAGACGGCGGTCATCGTATGGGAAATGATATCGCTTAAAATCAGGTTCTCTTTTTCGTCGCATCCAAAAAGTATGACGCCTTTGTTTTTTACCGCGCACCACCTGGGCGCTAAATCCTGCATGATTTCATTTTTTGCGTATGAGTCGAAGTACTCTTTATAACTTTGGGTGAAAAGATTTAAATCCTCTTTAAAATCGTTTCGCAAAAGCATTCCAAAAGCTTTGGTTCTGATGACATGTTCGGGGGTCAAAGGACCGCTATGAAGAATCTCATATAGATTTTCAAGACGGCTGAAACTTTGGGCTAGCGCGCTATCTAGTACTTTGGGCGTGACTGTTTTACCTCTTAGCTTACTTACGGGTTCTATGAACGAATCGGTATCGATATCGAAAATCTCTTTTTTTTCAAGTTTTAAAGGGGCTTTTTCTTCCAAAAACTTTTCTGCTTCATTTACGAGAGAGATCATCTTTTCGTAACTTTTTTGCGCGTTGTCGTCAAAAGTGAATATACCATGATTTAAGAGTATGATTCCCTCGATTTCATCAAAGTCGATATTTTTAATAGCTTCGTAAACGGTTTTTGCCAGAGGAAAGCCCGGCATGATATATTCGATGATAAGAACTCTGTTAGAGTAAATCCGTTTTAAGTACTCTTTGGCAAAAGGGGTATTTGTGAGAGTTACGACCGCGTCGGCGTGAGTGTGATCGACAAATTTAAATGGAATTATCGCATGAAGTATCGCTTCGATAGAGGGATTTGGCGCTGAAGAGTTTTTTAGAGCCTCTTTTTGTTTTTTTACCATTTGCGTATCGCTTAACTCTTTTAGAGTCGCCATTTTTAAAAGGGTTTCGAGTTCTACCGGAGAAAAACCTTCTTTTTCTATCGTCGAAAGATCCCAGCCGCTTCCTTTTACAAACAGCGTGTCGTTTAGTTTCAGTGAAGTGTTGCCGCCGCCGTGAAGTACCAAATCTTGCGATTTTCCGAGTAGTCTTGAAGTGTAAACCCGCATAGCCAGAGGATCGTCTATAAACTTATCCGCATATCGTTTGTCAAAAAGTGATATCATTTGTTTCGCCTTTATCTGTTTTTCGCAAAATAGTTGTCTATTCCCTCTTTGATTCCCTTTGCCAGCGCTTTTTGATAAAAAGGGTTAAAGAGTCTTTCCGCTTCTATGGGATTTGTTATGTATCCTATCTCTACTAAGACGGCGGGCATTTGCGCGCCCACTAGCACCCAAAAAGGGGCTTCTCTGACTCCTCCGTCAACAATTTTGTCATATTTGCTTCTAACGGACGAGAGTATGCCGCCTTGTATATCTATAGCGAGTTTATTTGATTGTATGATTTTGTTTCTATTTAAAAAGCTCAAAAGCGTATCTTTTGAGATCGGGTTTAATTTCATAGCCGACGCATTCTCTTTTGCGGCGATTCTTTTCGCCTTTTGGGTTTTTGCCGGAGAGAGAAAAAAGGTCTCTATACCTCTAAGAGACAATTTTTGTTTTTTGGGCGCCGCATTTGCGTGTATAGAGATAAAAAGATCGGCGTTTTTTTCATTTGCGAAGTGTGTTCGATCCGACAATTTTATAAAAGTGTCGTTTTCTCTCGTAAGATATACTTTGTAACCCTGTTTTTTGAGCATATTTTTAAGAAGAGTCGCTATTTTTAAAACGGCTTTTTTCTCGCGATATCTTTTATAGCCCACGGCTCCGGAATCTTTTCCTCCATGTCCCGCGTCTATAACGATCGTTTTTGAGGATGCGTAAACTTTCTTTTGTCTGTTTTTTGGTATGTATAGAGGCACGCTCGGCGCATTGATCTTCGCTTTTTGGGTAATGGGTTTGAAAACGACTATAGGTTTTTTTGCGGTTTTGATTTGGTTGTTTACCTTTATGAAAAGAGTGCCTTTTCTGATAAAAGCTCTCGCAAAGATTTTTGTGTCGTTATTTAAGACTATGCGAACTTTATTTTGCCTGTTTTGGGCTATTTTGGTGTTTTGAATATTCGTCAAAGTAAGTTTCGGAGCTTTGAAATTCAAATTTGCCCTTATATCGAAAATCTCTTTGAAAACCCCTTGCGTTTTGAGTGAAAAAGAGAGTACATCCGAGCTTTTTATAGGTTTGTCAAATTTGATGACAATCGTGTTTTTTTCCGTTTTTATCGACTTTATGTTTATCGCGTCGCTTTGGTAAATGTTTTTCTTGGCGACACTTTTATATTCGGTTTGAACACTCTTTTTTCCCGTAAGAGACTGAAGCTCTTTTTCATAAGTAGATGCGCTCATTCCCAGAAGTTTTTGACATTTTATGATGCCTTTTAAAGTTTTTATCGTCGATTTTTTATCTTCCGAGACAACGGCGTTGATATAGAAGTTTTCGAGGTCATGAAGAATTTGCCTGGTTTGAAGTTTTGAAGCGTACGGGATTTTATTGTAAAGCGCTTCAACTTCCATATATAGCGCTTTGTCCCCTAAAAGCATTGCCGTACAAAAAAACAGCAACGCAAAAATTTTAGTGATAATCTTCTCCATATTCAAGTTTTTTCATCAACTCTTTGACGGTTATGAGTTTATCGAGTTTGTATCCGTTTGAACCGGTAAAAAAGAGTCCGGTTTCGGTTTGCCCATAGTAGGCGTCTGAGAGTCGATCCGCTATGCAGTAGCCGACAGCCCTCGCTTCCTCTCCGCTTTTACAAGGAACTACGCAGTTGCTGATACAAGCGATTTTAGGCGCTTTGTGTTCTTCTATCATCTTTTGCAAATTTGTCTTAACGCCTCTTGCCGGAAGTCCGACGGGAGATTTAAAAAGCTGTATATCCTCTTGTTTTGAATTTAAAAGAACTTTTTTAAAATCTTCATGAGCGTCGCATTCAAAAGTTCCTATGAATCTCGTAGCCATTTGTACGCCCGCGCAGCCCATATCCAAAAATCTATCTATATCTTGTTTATCCCATATGCCTCCGGCGGCGATTACCGGAATATCTCCCCACTTTTTCGTCTCTTCAAGAATAGGAGGTATGATATTTTCAAGTTGATACTCTTGCATAAAGCATTGCTCATATGTAAATCCCTGATGTCCTCCGCTTAAAGGTCCCTCGACGATGATGGCGTCGGGAAGTTTGTCGTATCTTTTCCATTTTTTGCAGATGAGCTTTAGCGCTCTAGCGCTTGAAACTATCGGAATGAGCGCGACATCGGGAAAATCGGCGGTAAATTCCGGCATATTCGTAGGTATTCCGGCGCCCGTTATAATCATATCGGCGCCGGCTTCGCATGAATCTCTTACGACTCTACCGTAGTCGTTTATAGCATAAAGCACATTGCTGGCGAGCGGTTTATCGCCGCATATCTTTCTGGCATTTTTAAATATTTCGATCAACCCCTCTTTCGAGTAGAAGTTTTGCTCTTTATACGGGCGTCCTTGTACTAGTTTGTGAGCAAATTTTTTATTTTCATAATATCCCGTTCCGACGGAACTTACAACCCCAAGCCCGCCTTCTTTCGATACGCTGCCCGCGAGCTTGTCCCAACTGACGCCCACTCCCATACCGCCTTGTATAATCGGCTTTTGGATAGTGTGTTTACCGATTCTAAGAGGTTTAAATGCCATTATATTACCTTTATTTTTGCAAACTTTCGCTTTCCTACCTGTAGAACATACTCGCCTTTTTGGAGTTGTAACTGTTCATCTTCTATTTTTAGCTGATTGATTTTAACAGCACCTTGCTTAATATCTCTTCTTGCCTGTGAAGTGGAAGGTTCAAGTTTGGAGTCGGTGAGAACTTTTGCTATCCATACGGGACCTTGTAAGGTAAATTCGGCGATATTTTCGGGTATCTCTTTTTGCTTATGAACTCTCTCAAACGACTCTTTCGCGTTTTGGGCTTTGGCTTTATCGTGATATCTTTGGATTATCTCTATGGCAAGAGACTCTTTTACGCTTTTTGGATGAGTGGATCCTTCTTTTACTTTTGATTTTAGATCTTCTATCTCGGTAAGAGTTTTAGAGCTTAAAAGTTCGTAGTATCTCCACATAAGATCGTCGCTTATACTCATGATTTTACCGTACATCGTATCGGGATCTTCCGTAACGCCTATATAGTTTTTGAGTGATTTGCTCATTTTGTTTATACCGTCAAGACCCTCTAAAAGAGGCATCATAAGCACCGCTTGCTGTTTTCCTATATTGTATGTTCTTTGAAGTTGTCTTCCCATTAGAAGATTAAACTTTTGATCCGTTCCGCCTAGTTCTATGTCGGATTTAAGCGCGACGGAATCGTATCCTTGCAAAAGAGGGTATAAAAATTCGCTTATGGAAATGGGCGCTTCGCTTTTGAATCGTTTGCTAAAATCGTCTCTCTCAAGCATTCTTGCGACATTGAAAGTCGTCGTAAGTTCTACCATCCCTTTTGCGCCTAGATCATTAAGCCATTTTGAGTTAAAAACCACTTCCGTCTTGTTTGGATCGAGAATTTTAAAAACCTGCTCTTTATAGGATTTCGCGTTTTCCAGGACGCTTTGTTCGTCAAGCGGTTTTCTTGTCGCGTTTCTGCCGCTTGGATCACCTATCATTCCGGTAAAGTCGCCTATTAAAAATTGAATTTTTCCGCCGTATTTTTGAAAAGTCGCTAGTTTTTGTATCAAGACGGTGTGTCCGAGGTGAAGATCCGCGGCGGTCGGGTCAAAGCCGGCTTTTACGAGATAGCGCTTACCGCTTTTTAGGTACTCTTCTAGCAGCGTTTTAATTTTTTCTTCATCGATTATTTCCGCCGTGCCTCTTTTGATCTCATTTAGCGCCTCTTTGATTTCAAACAATTTTATTCCTTTTTATTTTTTATAAGCATCCGTCAAATGGACAAAATCTATGATTTTAAATTTTTGATTCGAATTATTTATGAGTTTGTCGAGACTTTTTGGTGGAATATCGACAACCATTTCAAAATAATCCGCCTGTGAATTTTCACTTCTTGAAAGATTTATCGTTAAAAGATCTACTCCGATTTTAGCTAAAAATAGTAAAAAAGAGGCTAAAGAGCCTTTTTTATTCTCTATACTGACAATCAGTTTATAGTGGTCGGGCTTTTTTGTGGACCAGTGAATATAGACCATCGGTTTATGTTCATTCATAAGGGCGTTTGCGTGAGAGCAAAATTTGTGGTGCACCGTAATCTCGTTTCCTTTTTTAAAAGCGACTATCTCATCGCCTTTTTTCGGATGGCAGCAGTAGTCAAACAGAAGTTTCGAGTAAAACTGGGTAGTATAGATTACTATATTGTCAAATGTGATTTTTCTTAGTTTATATTTTTTAAAAGGAGAGATGATATTTAGAAATTTCCCCTCCGAAAAGACGATTTTTTTTAGTTGATTTACGATTTCCTGAAGATATTGCGAATCGTTTGCGGCCTTATGGATATTTTTATCTGCATTTATTTTTTTTATCAGAGATAACAGGTCGTCGTATTTTATGTTAAATATTCCAAGAAGTATATTTATTGCGGTTTTCGTATCGATTTCCCGTCTTTTGTGGTTGCAGTTTATGCGCATAGCGTTTTTGGCTTTTGCGGTTTTAACCGAGCCGATCCAAGAACATCGCAGGATTTTTTCGTCGCATAGCTCGATCCGTACGATGTCGGCGTTTTTGAGTTCCGTTAAAAGAGGCGCTTTTTGCTTGTTGATATATGCGGCTTTTGTGTGATCTCCCACTTCGGTATGAACGGCATACGCGAAATCGAGCGCCGTTGCTCCAAGGGGCAGATGAAAAAGATCTCCTTTTGGCGAATAAACCGATATGTCGGCGCTATATAGGTCGTCTTTGGCGAGTTCGTACATATGTTCGATATTCTCTCCCACTTCGCTTTGGCTTTTTAGATCGTCAAGCCAGTTGAGTTTCGGGCTAAGTCCCTCATGACCTTTATATTTCCAGTGCGACGCTATGCCGAATTCCGCGGTCTTGTGCATATCGAATGTTCTTGTTTGCGTCTCAAAGATAGAAGATTCGCTAAAAACCGTAGTGTGTATCGTCTGATAACCGTTATCTTTCGCAACGGCGATATAATCTTTGAATCTCGAGATAAGAGGTTTGAAGTTTTGATGTAAAATTCCCAGGACCTTATAGCACTCAAGAGGCTCTTTTACTAAAATGCGAATCGCCATCAGATCTAAGACCTCTTCAATCGAGACTCCTTTTCTTTGCATTTTTATATAGATGGAGTAGGGGTGTTTTATGCGTTTATGAATATCGAATTCCCCGTCGATAAAGCCGTTTTTGAGCATAAGCGTTTTGACTTTCGATAAAAAGTCGTTCATTTGAAGTTGTAATCTTTGATCGTTTTCGCTTAAGTAATCGTTTATCTTTTTGAACTCTTTTGGAAAAAGATAGTAAAAACTAAGATCTTCAAGGGTATTTTTTATTCTGGCTATTCCAAGCCGATGTGCGATGGGAACATAAACTACCAGCGTCTCTTCGCTGATTCGTTTCTGCTTTTCGGGGCTTAACGCTCCAAGAGTCAGCATATTGTGCAGTCTATCGCATAATTTTATAACAAGCACCCTTACATCGTCTATGGACGCTATGAGCATTTTTCTAAAACTAAGAGCGGAATAGATCAGTTTTTCATTCGAATGCGACGGCGCAAGCTCTTCGTCTCTTATCTCGGTGATTTTTGTAAGACCCTCGACGAGGTTTGCGATCGGTTTTGAAAACTCTTTTTCAATCTCTTCTATCTGTAAAACCGTGTCTTCTACTATGTCATGAAGAAGAGCGGCGACGATCATCTCTTCATCGCCGCCGATATGAGCGGTCATCGCGGCTACTAAAATAGGGTGAACTATGTATGGTTCCCCGCTTTTTCTAAATTGGTTTTTATGAGCTTTTTTTGCGAAGTAAAGAGCTTTTTCGATCGTCTCGTTTTCGCAGGCGATTTCGCAGAGCAAGTCGGTAGCCTCCTTTACATCGGAGATTTTTTGTACCCGCTCTAAAAACTTAGTCAAGCCTCGCCTTGTTTAGTCTTGAGTGATTTTATCTAATTCGATCAAACCTTCCGCAATCTCCATAAGCGCGATATCGGTAAGTTTTATTTTGTTTTTATCCGCTTTGATGAGCGGTTGGGCTCCTTCGGCAAGTTCATTCGCTCTTTTTGCGACCATGAGTGAAAGTATGTAGTGGTCGTCGTCCGCGTTTTTAAGCGCCGTAGCGATAATTTTTTCAAGTCTCATTATAAATATTTCCTTTTTTTATTTAATTTTGTACGATAGAACAGCTTGTCATATCGCCGTTTACTATTTTTAAAAGATTTCCCGGTTCAAACATATTACATACGATAATCGGTAAAGAGTTGTCTTTTGCCAGCGCTATTGAAGTGTCGTCCATAACTTTGATATGATCGTTCATCGCTTGATCATAGCTTAGAGTCTCAAGTTTTACCGCGTCGTCGAATTTATTCGGATCTTTGTCGTAAACCCCGTTTACTTTGGTCGCCTTTATGATCATAGAGGCTCCGATCTCCACCGCTCTAAGAGTCGCAGCCGTATCGGTAGTGAAAAAAGGATTTCCGGTTCCCGCCGCGAAGATAACGACTCTGCCTTTTTCAAGGTGTCTTTTTGCCCGGCGAACGATAAAAGTCTCGCAAATCTGCTCCATTTTGATGGCGCTTTGTACTCTAGCGTACAATCCGTTATGTTCAAGCGCCTCCTGCATCGCTACGGCGTTTATGACCGTTGCCAGCATTCCCATATAGTCGCCGCTCGTTCTTTTGATAATACCGTCTTTTGCCGCCGTAACTCCGCGGATAATATTTCCTCCGCCGATAACGATTCCGACTTCTACATTATTGCGGATGAGATTTTCGATCTCGTCGGCAATATATTTTAAAATACCGGTATTTATACCGTAACCCTCTTCACCCGCCAGCGCTTCACCCGAAAACTTGACCAATACTCTTTTTCTCAATACTCCATCCCCAAAATTTCTTTGTATTTTACACAAAGTTCATAAGAAAAATATTAAAAGCTTTGAAAGACCGATAAAAACGCTCTTTATCTTATCAGTTCCATAGGATTTATATGCTTTTCGTTTTGCGTAACTTCAAATGTCAAAGCGTTGTTTACTCGACCTATGACATATCCGCTTTTTACCTTTTTACCTACTTTTATGGTCGGCGCTAATTTGCTTAAATGCGCATATATAGTATGAAGTCTGTTCGGATGCTCTACGATGACTACAAAATCCAGCATCGGAGTTTTTGAGGCATAGACTATTTTTCCGTCAAGCACATTTCTTACGGTGGAGTTTGGAGATTTCGGTTTTAAAGAAACCGCCTCGTTGAAAATTTTTATTTTATAAATAGGGTCTTGATAATTTCCGAATTTTTGTGTAATAGTGTAGTTTTTAAGAGGCGATATCGTTTTTGGACCTTTGTATCTTGCGATATCGCCTTTTTGGTATGACGAACCGATGCGTCTGACATTTACACTGTTTTTTGTAGCTTTTATAACCGTTTGTTCTTTTTTCTTTTTTGTAATCTTTAATTTTTGAAGAACTTGGGAGAGATTGTTTTTCTCTTTTTTGATTCGAGCCAATTTTCTAATGTACGAGCTCTCTTTTTTTCTTAGATTGTCTATCGTGATGCTTTGGATATTTTGGAGTTTTTTAAGTTTGTCTTGCTCTTTGAAGAGATTTTTGAGTCTTGATTCGATCTTTTTTAGCTCTGTTTGTATCAATACCCTGTTTTTTTGAAGTTTCATATATCGTTTTTTCGTTTTTGCGAATTTTTCTTTAAGAAGAGAACTATAACTGCCGAGTATCTCGTTAAAAACGATATCGTCGCTTCCTATGTCGAAAATATTTTGGAAATTATTTTCATCGCCCCCTTCGTTTATCATAGTTATGGCTATCTCTTTTGAGATGATCGCGGTCATTTTTTTGTTGACCTCTTTTTCTCTTTTCTTAAGCTCTTTATATAGTTTTTCCATATCTTTTAGCTTTGAGCTTTTTATATTCATTTTGCTTTTAAGTTTTTTGATTTTCTTTTTCGCCGAGGAGATATCTTTTTTTAATTTTATAAGTTTTTGTTTTTGTTTTTTTATATCCATAGCGAGATATCCGAGTTTTTGGGTAATCTTTCTCTCTTGCGCTTTTTTTGCTTCTATTTTCGATTTTGTATAATCTATCTTATCCGATATCTCCGCTTTAAGGCAATGTGCGGACATAACTATAACGCAGGCGATTACAAAAAACTTCATAGTAGATTATCTCTGTTTTTGTTTTAATATAATAACCGTAACGGAAACGATAGAGATCAAAAGAGCGATGACTATGGATGTCAAAGTATCAGAGAAGAAATTGAAATTTCTTAAATCTATCCCCAAATCCCGATATATAGAAGCGAAGTTGGCGGATTTTGGTATGATTAAAAAAGATATTCCGACCAGAATGGAAGCTATGATCGCATCGATTACGACTGATTTGTACAACGATGCGCTCTTCATCCAATACGGAGCTCCAAACAGTCCCATGATATACATTCTTTGACTATGCTGCAAAGTCCATATCTCCATCTGTTTTATAATCAAAAGTATGGATATGATCGATATAAAAAGGGTAAAGATAAAAGAGGCGCTTTTTGAAAGACGAAGAAATTGGTGAAATTTATTGAATGTTTTTTTAAATGTTTCGACTTTTTGAACCCCTTTTATACTTTTAAGTCTTTGTGAAATAGCTTGTAACTTTTGAGTATCCGGAAGCATTTTTAGCTTGATGGAGTAAAATTTCGGAAGATTGGCTCTTAAAAAAACGAGATCCGATTTTGAAATATCTTTTTTTAGTCTGTTTATATATTTCTCTTTTTTTATCTCTTTTATCTCTTTTATTTGAGGTACGCTTTTTTGCAGCTCTTTTAAAGAGAGAGGAAGTTTACTGACCGTTATGATCGTATATTCGCCCGCGAGTTTCGATTCGTAATTTTTAACGGCGCGATTTAGCATAGTGGAAAACTGAATGCTAAAAAGCAAAATAAAAAGAGGAATTATAAAAGAGAGATGATTTTTAAGAGACTGCATAGATATTTCCTTCGTCTAAAAAATACTGCTTATAATCGATTCCCATAGTTTGGGGAATTCTGTGGGTGGCTACAACGATCGTACTTCCTATATGTTGTCTAACGCTTTTTAAAAGATTCCAGATTACCTCAGATGAGTAGTCGTCGAGATTCCCCGTCGGCTCATCCGCTATGATCAAGACGGGATTATGCGCTAACGCTCTTGCCATAGCGACTCTTTGCTGTTCGCCGCCGCTTAATTCAAGCGGAAACTTTTCGGTTTTATGAGAAAGTTTTACATGTTTTAAAAGTTTGTGCGCCTGCATTTTGCAAATCTCTTTTGAATAGCCGGCTATCATCAAAGGCAGCATCACATTTCTTTCAACCGTCCATTCGTTTATGAGTTTATAATCTTGAAAAATAACGCCGATATGTTTGCGAAGAAGATTTAGCTTTTTACTGTTTATGCTATGAAGATCGAAACCGCATACATTGAGCTCTCCGCCGCTAACGCTCAATTCTCCGTAAAGAGATTTTAAAAAAGTGGATTTTCCGCTGCCGCTTTTTCCCGTCAAAAATATAAAATCTTTGGCTTTTACGGAAAAGTTGGTATTTTGAATAACCGGTTCGTTTTTATTGTAAGCTAGGATCAGGTTGTTGGCTTGGATTATATTAGACATGAAAAAACTCTTTTATGATTTTATGTGATTTGATATTTTGACTAATCGCTATTGTTTGCTTCGGAAAATATTGTATCCTATTTTCATTAAAGAGTAAAAATTTATGTTCCGGTTTTTCATACGCGCCGAAAGTCAGCTTGATCAAGCCGCTGTTTCGGTCGATTTCATAAATATCTTCAAAATGGACGAAATGATCCTCTTTTTTAATCGTAACTCTTTGAAATTTCTCTTTCGCTTTTAAAAAAGATATTTCGTTTTTGAAAACCAATTCGCCCGAAGGTTTGAGATCTTTTGAGTGCGTATCGTTTATGAATGTGATATCATAGATGTTTTTTTCCATCTTTTTCCATCTATCTTCATATTTGCTGCTGATTGATAGATCATGGTTTTTTCTTATTTGAAGATTATAGAGATTTAACTTGTTGAAAGTTTCAAACGAGTATGAAAAATAATTTTCACTATCCGTTCGAAGTTCCAAAGTTCCTTTTTGTTTCAGCGCTCGTATCGACTCTTCTATGAAAGCTTTGGATATGATTCGTCTATGAGGCTTTTTATCCCAAGGCACCGGGAAATGCACAAAAATAGTTTCGATCGAGTTTGATTTTAAAAGTTGTAAAAATATCCTTGCGTCAAAAGCGGCTATTAAAACATTTGTGATTTTTTGTAGTTTGCATTGTTTTATGACCTGCTCTATGGAAGGTCTGTGAATTTCGATGCCTATTATGAGTTTATCGGGGTTTTGTTTTGCTTTATAAAGCAGATGTCTGCCGCTTCCAAAACCTATCTCGACGAGAATCGGTTTTTCGTATGAAAGTTTTTGCATGAAATATATTTCATCTTTTAGTATCTCAAAATCGTCCGGTTTCACGATGGACTCTTTTTTGGGCGAAATATTCGAGTAAGTGAGATTTAGATTATGTAGTTTTGAAAAAGCTTTTAGTGATTTTTGTAAAATCGTAACCGGTGAAACTCTGGTAAGCTTTTCCGCTTTTATTAGAAAATCTTTTTTGCCGTTTTTAACCC
>JALWKJ010000191.1 GCA_027081495.1 Campylobacterales bacterium
CCGAAGAGGGAAATTATAGTTTCATATTTATAGGGGCGAAAGAGAGAATAACTTACAAAGATCGAAAAACCACGGTTTTAAAAGATAACGGCAGCGTCACAAAAGGAGAAGAAAACCCTTTTTTATATCTTAAAAACTACTATAAAAACCTTGATACGGACAAATATCTAAAATTGAGTAAAAAATTAAATATAGGCTTTATCGACGGTTTTGTGGGCTTTATAGGATATGACGGCGTTAAAATATTTGAACCGGTTTTAAAACCGTATATGGATCATCTCGAAGATGAATTAAACTGTGCCGATTTGGATCTAATTCGTCCCAAGCTGACATTGGCATTTTCGCATAAGACAAATACTCTTACGCTTTTAACATCCGACGACGATTATAAAGATGAACTCTCTTTTTTAGTTTCGTATCTAAAAGAACCCTACGACTACGCGGATCTAATAAAAACTCCTATCGATAAAAGCAAAGGAAATTTTGCGTTTTCAAAGGAGAGATTTTTTGAAATGATAGAAAAATCCAAAGAGATGATAAAAAGCGGAGATGTTTTTCAGATCCTGATGTCAAACCGCTTTACTCAATACGCGAAAATAGATCCTCTTAGTTTTTACCGAACCCTAAGAAGTCAAAATCCCTCTCCGTATATGTTTTTACTCCAGTTTGAAGAGTTTACGATCGCCGGCAGCTCTCCGGAGGTAATGGTCGGACTTCATGACAATCATATACTCCTTCGTCCCATAGCTGGAACTAGAAGAAGAGGCGATACGCTCCAAAGAGATATTGAATTAGCTCAAGAGATGTTAAATGACGAAAAAGAGTGCGCCGAACACCTCATGCTAGTGGATCTTGGCAGAAACGATGTCGGAAGAGTGGCAAAAAGCGGCAGCGTAAAGGTAACTCAGATGATGAGAGTGGAAAAATACTCTCATGTTATGCATATGGTAAGCGATATCGACGCTATTTTAGATGAAAAATATGATATGTTTGATCTTTTTGCGGCCACATTTACGGCAGGTACGATGACCGGAGCGCCAAAGATAAGGGCTATGGAGCTTATTGCGGAATTTGAAGGTTTAAAAAGAGGCTTTTATAGCGGAGCGGTAGGATATTTTGGATTTGACGGAAATATGGATAGCGCCATAGCGATAAGAACCGCCTACCTGGATGATGAAAAGATAGTCTTTCAAGCGGGCGCCGGGATAGTTGCGGATAGTAAAAAAGAGCTTGAATACCTTGAAGTACAAAACAAACTAGCGGCAAATCTTGCCTCTTTGGAAAAGCTGGATGCAAACAAAATTTAAACTATTCGCAATATTTGGAGATCCCGTCAGCCACTCCATCTCACCGCTTATGCATAACTACGCCTTAAAAGGTCTTGGCATAAAAGGATGTTATACCAGATATAGACTAACGCAACCTGATAACTTAAAAGAGAAGTTTTTAGAACTAAAACTAAACGGCGTCAATGTTACCGTTCCTCATAAAGAGGCGGCATATCTCGCATGCGATGAAGTAAAAGGAATCGCAAAAGAGATAAAAGCGGTAAATACCGTCATAAATAAAAACGGTAAACTCATAGGTTACAATACGGACGCTCCGGGATTTTTCAAGTCGGCAAGCTCTTTTGGAAGAGTTTCAAATGTTTTGATTCTTGGCGCGGGAGGTACGACAAAAGCGATAGCCGCCATATATAAAGAAAATAAAATCAAAACAACTATACTAAACCGCTCAAAAACGAGACTGGAATTTTTTAAAAAACAAGGCTATAAAACATATACTTGGGATGAATTTGAACCCGGCTTTTACGATCTTGTCATAAACGCCACTTCAGCCGGTTTGAGCGATCGAAAACTTCCCGCTCCAAAAAAACTTTTGGAATCTGTTTTTAGTAGATCAAGATACGCCATAGATGTAATTTACAATCAAGATACGCCTTTTTTGAAAATGGCGGCAAAATATAATCTCAAAACAAAAGACGGAAGTCAAATGCTCCTTTATCAGGGAGTATATGCTTTTGATCTTTTTTTCAATATGGAGTATAGCGAAAAGCAGATACTCCATTTCATGAAAAAGGCTTTTTAAAATTCATCCAGCATAATCGTTTCCGCCGGCAGATAATTGTTCGTATCCGTCCAATCTTCGTCAATAGGTTCGAGAGAGACTCTTATCTTTCTTTCATCATCGTCTATATTTGAAATGAGATTTCTATCAATCATAAGTGTCTGTCTATACTCTCCTTTTTTCTCTTTTTTGTCTCTTTTGCAAAAAGTATTGTTTACATCGCTTACATATTTCCAAACCCATTTTTTTGGATCGGCGGATTTAAAAAGCATATCGTCTTCTATCATATAATCCGCTCCGACTATCGAATAGGGCTCGACTCCCATACTAAGACCGGTCGAAGTATTAAAATCGGAGTCTATATAAATCTGCATATGATAAAAATCCGAAACATTCGCATCTTTCGCGTTTATCTTTAGTTTCAAATACCTCTGGCTCAAAGCGCCGTTTATGATCACATTTTCCGCAAAATCGGAATAATTTATCGGCAACAAACTCGCGTCTTGAAATTTAGATATATGAGAGGGACTGATATCGTCGTCTATTACGGAACTCGAACCGCAGCCGTTATAAACAAAAGCCGATAAAGTCAATAACAAAAAATTCCATTTTAATAAACTCATCCGTACATCCTCATGTTGAAATTCTTGAGTATATTATGCTATGAAAGATATTATTTGTCAATAGTATTTGACTTTTTTAAGTCTAAAGAAAGAAAAATATAGTTATTTGTTACTTTTTCGCTAAAGTCTGACTCTTTGCATCAAAGCTTTTGAGAGTGAAAGCATATCGACATTTTCAAGATTAACGCCTGTAGGAATTCCTTGGGCTATTTTACTGAAGCCAATCTCGTAAATACTAAGTTTATCTTCTATAAATAAAATCACGCCGTCATTTGCAAGAGAG
>JALWKJ010000192.1 GCA_027081495.1 Campylobacterales bacterium
TTTGTTCGAAGTGATGAAAAGCCTTGGCACGGCGGGCAGCCCGCTAAAAGAGATAACTCACCTCTTTGTAGATGCAAAGTATCCAATATTTCTTGTGCGGATAACTCTTGAATAGGCTTGTTCCATAAGTGACTTTCGGGATGGTTCATACGATATGCTTTTGAAACAATAGGATCGATTTCAACGGCACCTATAACATTAAATCCGGCTTGTTTTAATCCTTCGGTAAGTCCGCCTGCACCGGAAAAAAGATCTATTGCGGTCGGTTTCATTTTCCCCTGACATATATTTATTTTTGATAAAAAATAGGATTCTATTATTTTATCAAAAAGTTTGAATTAGAAACTTTTGGCGGAAAATTGATACACACGACTAATGAAAATTTTATAATAGCCGGGAAGAAAGAATCATTGATATAAGATGTTGGAAAAAAGGAAAAAAGATTTATGAAAAAGCAAATCAAATATAGCAACAAACCTCTCACTACAAAAGTGATCTGTCAACACATTTTAGGACACAAACCAATTTCCTAATCTCTCATCCCATTTCGTAACATTTTTTCTTCAAAAACAACAGGTGACATATAGTTGTTGTACGAGTGCAATCTTTTACAATTATGCTAAATGATTCCTTTTTGGGGTTGGCGTTGTTTTATTGCCATAAAGAGCACATCATTTACAAGCGATGTTTTCATTTATGCATCCATAGACCATCCTACAATTCTTCTTGAAAACAGATCGATAACAACCGCCAGATAGAGCCATCCCTCTTGAATTACTTTAAATATAGAAGGATGTAGCTTGATGGATAAAACTCATAAAGTGGATAAACACTATTTTATGGCTCATTTTCTTTTTGTATATTGCGTTTAAAAATCCTTTTCCAATCTCTGTCGAAATATTTTTTTATATATTTTTCACTATGCGCGACTACGCAGCCGCTGCAATCTTGATGGATTTCTTCGTTAACAAAGAGTTTTCTGCCGTTTTTAGAATCGATAGAGCAGTAACTTTTTATCTTTGACGCGTTATCGTCAAAACGAAAATTTGGACACGCACAAAGATAGCAGTTTAAATTTTGGATATCATGACATTTTTTCCCCTCCTTAAAAAGAGGACAAAAATCCACATCGCTCTTTGAGATATTATCCCATCTAAAATATTCTATTATTTCATCATCTGTTTTATTTTTTAAGCTATCGACAATTTTTTTATGTTTTTTTGCATGAGAATTAAACCATTTTAGATATGTCATCTTTTACTCTTTTTTGAATATAAATTTTTGTAAGAGTTTTATCTTTACAGCCAAACACGAAAAAACTTAAAAAAAGCGGAGAAAATTTCATATACATCATATTAATCCTTAAAATTTAAATTATTATAAATTATTACGGCACAATTTCTGCTTGATTTGTTATACTGCTACTCACCGCGTCAGATATTTGGATTTGAAAGGATTGTTCATGAAAAAACCTTTGGTTATGTTTATTATCACCGCACTCTTGATCATTGCCGGAGCTATGGCTTATCAAGCTTTTAAACACGGGGCGTTTGAAGGGGCGCATCCTGCCGATATGCCCGCAAACGAGGATGCCGAAGCTCACTAAAGAGTTATTTTTTTGCCGACTCTTTTTGGATTGCGTCGCATAGAGGATGAAGTTTTGTTTCCCCCAAAATAGATTCAAAATTTTCATCCTTAACTATTACATCATGAAAATCGGATTTTTTCTGTTTTTTTGTCGTATAGTTTGTATCCGTAACCGTAGTATAAGTATTGAAACTATGTGAAGAACTGGAATAAAAACCCAGTATCTTTATATCTATTCGAACCGAAACCTCTTCTTTGTACGATAAAACCCAAATAAGATCTCTTACATCCTGATGCCAATAAGCCCTTGAAGTATCAACACTTATATTTCCGTCTTTATACGCCGACTGAAAATATCTGCCTTCGTCATTTAACAAAAACGCCGACCAGGGCTTCTCATCGAGTTGACCATCGATACTTACTCTATACCTAAGCCAGCATCCCGATGTACTTATGTCGTCAAACAAAACCTTATACGCATAATCTCTATCTTCCAAAGCGGCAAGCTTCTCGGTATCGCCGCATCCGGTTAAAAACACCGCTATAACCGATATCGCAAATTTAACGAATTTCATTTTCTTCATCTATAACCTTCGGGTTTCTTTCTATAAAATGATTATATAATATTTTTTATATATTTTAAATGCGTAATGTTCGATTCTCTTTAACGCACGCCCAACCGTTCTTTATATATCCGCGCTTTTTCTTCAAATCTCATGCTAGCGTACGCGGGTGAGGGAGAGGGTAAGGCGATAGTTTTTATATGAAGGCTTTTATACTCTTTTTCATAAAGTTTTAAAGCTTTTTGACCTGTAAAAGCGATCTGTTTTATAGAAGGATACTCTTTTAACAAAGTAGGTATATCGCAAAGAGTACAGTTTTTTAGATTTGTATCGCTAGAGTTTGTCCTCTCGCAAGAGGCTACTATATCCCAAAGTCCGATTTTCTCTTTTTTCAAAAGCGCGATTTTCTCTTTTTCTTCATCTATAGGCATTTTATAGAGCAAAGAGAGAATTTTCCAAAATTGATTTCTTTTGTTCGCATAATAAAAATTATATTTAAACGAATCAAGACTCGGGAAAGTTCCGAGTATCAAAATTTTCGTATCGTCAAAAACGATCGGTTTGAAAGGGTGTCGGCAGCGCATTTTTTGGCAGGCGGGGCTTTAGCCCCGTCCGCCTCTTTTGTTTTTTATATTATTCGACTTCCGCGTCTATGACATCGTCGTCGTCTTTTTTAGCCTTACCGGCGCCCGCGCCTTGTTCACCGCCCGCGCTTCCTTGCTCTTTTTTATATGCGGCTTCGGCAAGTTTATGACTCGCGTCCGTCAACTCTTTTACTTTTGCGTCTATTTGATCTTTTGTGACATTTTCATTT
>JALWKJ010000193.1 GCA_027081495.1 Campylobacterales bacterium
GAAATAGGGAAGAGAATCAACTCTTTTTTTCTCGTTTTCGTCTTTTGTTACGATCGATATTATCAATGTCAGATCGTCGGATATCGCAAACGGCAGGCAGAGATATCCGTAATCTCGTTTTTTATCGTCGAAAGAGAGACAGATGTTTTTAAAAGCGGAGGAATTTACCGAAGCTTTTGTACGATCCGCTCTGCAACCGTTCGTTACGGCTTTGCAGTGAACTTCCTTTTGGACATATGCGAAGCGAATAGTATCTTTTTTGATATCTTTTTCAATGATATTGAAATCGTTCAAATTAAATTTATTTTTGAGAATCTGAGCTATTCTTTGGTATATTTCGTCAAGGTTTTCATCAAGTTCTATGGTCTTTTTAAATTTATATATATCGGACAGTTCGTTTATGATCTCTTTTACCGCGACAAGAGGGTCTTTGTGTCTTTTGTAGCTTTTATTTAGCAAAAACAGCCCGACTTTGCCTTCAAGCTCGTTTAACGCGCTTTGAAGTTTTTCAAGCATCGCGTTTATATGAGATGAAACTTCTTTGCCCTCGGGAGACTCTACTTCCACCACTCTTTGAGAATAATCCCCGTTGTTTACTTTTTGCATGACGATTTTTACGGAGTCGAAAATCCTTATATAGGGTCTAAAAGATCTATTTATGATAAATATGGTTAAGATAATCGCTAGCAACGAAACTATACCGATATAAAGTACCGATACCAAAGAACGGGATCTTATGTCGCTTATATCTATAATCATGCTTATCGTTCCAAGGACTTCGCCTTCTCTTACATTGTGGCATTTCATACAGTTTGGCGTGCCCGTGGACGACGCTATATACGGTAAAGTGACCCTAAGCTCGACATTTTCAAGAGATTCTATCACTTTTTGCTGCGGTTTGCCTGTTTTTAAAACTTCTTTGTCTATTTTATCTCTTGGGAGCTCATAGTCGATTCCCTCGCCAAACTGCCTTATGATGGAGTCGGATCTACTGATCCAAAGGGCATTCATGTTTTTTGAATCTTCAATCTTTTTAAGAAAATAACGCCTTTTGTCCATGATATTGTTCACCATATGGGCGGTCAAGCCGTTTTTGACTATTTCGGCGGTTAGATGAGCTTTTTCCTGGGCGCTTTTTATACCTAAGTCTCTGAAGTTTAAAAGAATGCTCGCCATAAGGATCATAGAGAGCAGAACAAAAGCGCCGACGAGGATGAGTGTGATTCTTTTTCTTGTATTCATAGTGTTAATATCGCCATTATAGAGAATTTTTTTATTTTTGTTTTTCTGATGATCCGACGGTCGTATTTGTCGTTTTTAATTCTCTGTAAGCGACATGAAGTTTATGACCTTTATAGACGGCGGAATATACCTTACGATTTTTGGAGGGTGTTTCGTCAACGACGCCGTCTTTGTCGATGTCGATATTTTCACCGCCTTTTATTTCATAAAGATAAAATTTGTTCGGATCCAATTCGTCAAAATGGGGATTGAAATTTCCGCTCTCTTTTACCGTTTGACCGCTTGAAGTAGTTTCTCTAAAAAGAAGCCTCTTTTCTCCCTCCCCAAGCTCATATATATTTACGGAGGCGTTGGAGAGTATGCCGAAATATTTTTTTGCCTTCGTATCCAGTATCGTTTCGTTTGATTGAGCGCTTTTTTTAGACGAGCCGCCGCAGCCTGAAATCGTTAAGATCAAAATAACCGTCATGATATATTTATACATTTTTTTCCTTTTTATCGTAAAGCGGTAGGGTTTTTACACCATGATATGATATCTCTAGCGGGTCTGATTCGAACTTCAGGCTTGCTTAAAGCGTACTTGACGAACTCTTCAATCGCTTCTCTCATCTGTGAAGAGTCGGCGTTTGGAGCGTTGTTGTCCGCCCATTCGTCGGTATAATATTGGGTATGAGCGCCTATCATAAGCGGCGCTCTGTTTCCTTTTAGTCTAAGGTCGAGATTATATTTAAGTATGCCCAAAACTTCATCTTTATTTAAACCCGCTTCACTCCATAGATTGTAATCGAAGCCGGTTATTTTATGACCTTCAAGATAGGGCAGCTTTTTTACGATTCTTTGCCATAACCCTTTTTTTATTCCGTATTTTTCACACTCTTTGTTTTTTGGCACCATAAATACATGATTTGGCAATTCCCATAGCCCTTTTATAGAAGAGACGGTTACGGATTCGTTGTTTTCGGGATTTCCATACCAGCTTTCATTGTGGCCGGGAGATCCTTCGTTTAACTGATACGGCCATCGAAAATTCGTACCGTCGTAAACCGAGGCGTATCCCTCTTCGATAGAGCAGTCGTATAGAAAATTTTGACCTTTGAGAGTTTCAAGCATACTTTGGTTATACGCAAGATACGGAGCTCTAAATCCTTTCATATTCGCCAAATCCAATCCGGCTTTATTCGCTAGATCGTTTGAGGCGTCGGAAATCCTTTTGCTCCACTGCGTAGAGTTCAAATCTATAATCTTCGCTATATACTCTTCCCAGCTTTTAGCTTTTATGTCGCTATGGTGGTTTTTTGTGTGATTTGCTACTTCATGAGAGCTGTTTACGAGATTTTTGATACTCAAAAGAAGCTTGGCGGGATCGTCTTCTATCCATTCGTCAAGTCCGTATGTATTCATATAAAAAGTAACTCTGGCTTCGCTTTTGTCGGCATTTTTTTTATTTTTGAAAAAATTAAGTGCCCAATCTATTCCTTCGGACTTTGTGTTGTCGTCAAATCCTATGACGACAAATTGAGGCGCTTTTGAAATATCCATGCCTTTTGGAGGCAATGAAGACGCGATAGCGTAGTTATAACATTCAGCCGTACTTAGTTTAAGTTCATCCAACAAAACGCTTCCTTTATTTATTCCCGCGTCGCTCCATATCCAGCCTTGAATATAGGCCGTTTCTTTTGTAGTAGTGAAATTGACGACGAAATTTTTATAAGTAGAAGAGGGGGGTAAAGATATGCTTTTTGAAGATATAAGATTATAATCTTCATCGTAAAGAATCACTCCGACCCATAAGCCTTCGACTTTAGTATCCGTCTTATAGTAACCGTTAAACTGATAAGTAGCGGCTTTTGAAGGGAGTTTTTGCGAAAGCTGATCGATTCCGCCGTCTTTGATAGAAAGAGCTTTTTTGCCTTTGTAAGCATCTTGTACGAGTTCGCTTTTAGCGCTATATACCGACCACCCTCTAAAGCTTTTTTCAAAACCGGCATTTTGAAAGATATTGCAAGCCGTTAGAGGCTCTGATTCTATCGTCCAGATAAACGCCGTTTTTCCCACTCCCCCTTTTGAGTCTATAGCGAAAACCTCTATGTCGTAAGTTCCCTTTTTTAACGCTTCGCCGGAAATTTTCCCGGTTTTTGCATCTAAGCGTATGCCGCTGTCGTCATCAAAACCGTTTACGGCGTAAATAAGTTTGTCGTTATCTAAATCATCTGCCTCTATTTGCAAAGTTACACTCTCTCCCAAAAGAGTTTTTTGATTTTGTATCTTCTTTATAGTGGGGATATGATTTGCGCTGTTTTGCGATTCTTGACGAAGCTTTAGATCATCAAGAGCCGTTTTCCCTCCAAAAGAGCTGTCGCTCCAAGTCCAAACGGTCATATGCGCGCTGTTTTTCGGCGGTTTTGAAACCAACGCAAAGGGTTGATACGAACTTGAGGGTAAAAGCTGTATGGAGCTTTCGCCTATGTTTTTCCATGAAGAATCGGAATATGAGACTCCTATCCACATTCCGTCGATGACGCCGGTATTTTTATAATATCCGCTTAAGACGATCGATAAATTTTTATCGAGGTCGAGGTTTTCTATACTTTGGCTGATTCCGCCGTTTTCATACTCTAAGGCTCTGTTACCTTCGAAACTATCGGATATCAAAGAGAGTGTAGAATCGTCATCCGCCTCCCAATAGCTAAATCCCGCTTCAAATCCCCCGTTTTTGAGTAAATTTTGCGCCGATGAAGCCGCTTGAAGAGAGAGAAGACCAAAAATAAGTGCCGTTAAAAAAATTTTTTTTATCATAAATCGCCTTTAGCAGTTTGCTAAAAGGATATCGGCGGATTTGAAAATTTATTAAAGTCTTTCAATACCTTTTTTTACGGGTACGAAAAGGCAGGAGTCTAGTTTTTGGACTTTAATCTTTTTTCCGTTTTTTATAAAACGGGTAATAATTTGTTTTTTATCTTCTTCGATAGGAGCGACAAGTATGCCTCCGTCTTTTAATTGATCAAAAAGATGAACGGGCGGCTGCTTCGCCGATGCCGAGAAAAGTATGCGGTCATAGGGAGCGTAAGTTCTCCACCCTCTGTTTCCGTCGTCAAACCTGGCGTGAATATTGGTAAGATTGAGTTTCGCAAATTTCTCTTTTGCCTGGGCTAAAAGTTTTTCGATTCTCTCAACGGTAAAAACTCTTCTAAAGAGCTTACTTAAAACCGCCGCCTGATATCCGCTTCCGCATCCAATCTCCAAAACCGAATCGGCTCCTTGAGGATAAAGAGCTTCCGTCATTTTCGCAACCGTCAAAGGAGAGCTGATCCACTGGTTGGAGGAAAGAGGAAGGGCGTCTAGTTTATATGCGTAGTGTTTAAATCCGGTAGGTACGAATATCTCTCTTTGTGTTTGCGCGATAGCGTTTTGCACCTCTTTTGAGAGAGGAAAAACGGCGTTTAACTCTCGCGCCAGTTCTTCGCACTTGTGCATGTGAATAGAGTTGTTTTGCAGATGCCTTCTGATCATTTCAATCCTATATCCATATATCTTCTCATCTTTTTGATTTCGTTTAAATCGGCATTATAAGAGATATAACTACTTTCATCGTTTCGATACTCTTTTCCAAAAGGGGTGATGATTCCGGAACTTTTTGCCATATCGTCATTCGCGCTGTCGGATAAAATGACAAACGCTTGGTTTATGATAGCCAAAGATTTGGTTATGGCGACTAACTGTTCTTTTCTGAGTTTTCCCCAAAGAGCGGGTATCATGATGATATCGGCTCCTTGAAGTTTGAGCCAAAATCGAATAAATCTTATCTCAAAACAGATTAAGATCCCATATCTCAAACCGTCTATTTCAACTATTTTTATATTTTCTTCCGATCCCGGCGAAAAGTGTTTCTCTTCGTCTCCAAAAGCGAACAGTTTGACTTTCGGTTGGGAGTGAATCTCTTTGCCTTTATAAAAGATTTTCGCGCTATTGTAAAAGTTTTCGCCTATCTTTTCACACATACTCAAAGAGATAACTTTTTTTTCCGATAGTTTTAAAATCTCCTTTTTCGCGAAAGAGGAAAACTCCGACGCTTCGTTTAATTTGTCAAAACTAAAATTTGTCAGACAAAGCTCCGGAGCGGTTACTATAGCGTTGTCGGGAGCTTTATTTATCAAAGAGGTTAGAGTTTTTAAATTTTTCTCATAATCGTTTTCAAAAAATGGAAATTGAAGCGCAACGAGCTTCTTTTTAGAAGTCGTCAAAGTTTAGGCTTCCTTTTGAGTAGTTTGCGACATTTCCTTCAAAAAAGTTTGTTTTTTGGTCGTTAAACTTTGAAAAATCGTCAACCCATTTTATAGGATGTTCCGCATTGTAGAGTTTTTTTAGACCTACAGCTTTAAGTCTTTGATCCGCGAGATATTTTATATAGCTTTCGATAATCTCGTTTGTAAGTCCTAAAATCTGACCTTCCGTTATATACTGTCCCCATGCTATCTCAAGATCCACCGCTTTTTCAAACATTTCATAAACATTATCCAAGAGTTCGGGAGTAAAGAGATCGGCTCGTTCTCTTTTTGTCGTATTTATCATATTTTGAAAAACAAGCAGATGCGTAATCTCGTCTCTTTGAATAAATCGAATCATCTGCGCGCTTCCTAGCATTTTACCGCTTCTAGCAAGGGTATAAAAAAATGTAAATCCGCTGTAAAAATAGATACCCTCAAGAATCTGGTTCGCGAACATCGCTTTTACTATTTGCGAATCGGAGGGGTTTTTGGCAAGCTCTTCGTAAACTTGCGCGATATTGTCGTTTTTGTTTTTAAGCTGGGCGTCTTGTCTCCACATATCGTAAATCTCGTCCGTGTTTTGCGAGATACTGTCAACCATAACAGCATAGCTTTGAGAGTGAAGCGCCTCTTCAAACGCTTGACGCACGAGGATGAGGTTGATTTCCGGTGAAGTTATGTACGGATTTACATTGTCTATGAGATTGTTTGTTTGAAGAGAATCCATGAAAATCAATTGAGAAAGAGCTTTGTCGTAAGCGCCTTTTTCCGCCTCCGTCAGCTGTTTATAATCTCTTACATCGGCGGTCATATCAACCTCTTTTGGAAACCATGTGTTGTTTAACATGATATCCCATAGATTATACGCCCACTGATATTTGATATTGTTTAGTTCAAATATTCCCGTCGGATTCCCTCCGAAAACTTTTCTATCGTTTACATGTTCTTGGGAATCGGGGTTGTAAATCTTTTTTCGTTCGATCATTTTATGCTCCTTGAAGGAGATGATTATACTCAAAAAAATCTCACAAGATTATGAAAAATTTGACCTAATTTTTTAGAAATTCATACCCGCGCCGATATAGAAATAATCGGTATCGAAACTATTTGTAAATGTTCCTCCGCTTGTGATTTGCACGATATTGAACGCATCGATTTTCGCATCGTTGACATTCCATTTTTTATAACTGTAACCGGCGCTTATGAAATAGACCGGTTTTATTTTCGTCCAGCCTAAATCTTTTTCTTTCGCCCTGTAGATATCGTATCTCAATCCCGTATCGAGCATAGTGTAACGACCGTTTATGTCTATAGAGGAGGCGATATAGTCGTTTTCCATAGAGCCTGTTTGATAGCCGATACCGTAACTGCCGTATATTAAGAAGTTTTTAAAAGGAGAATAGTTCGCGTTTATGACCGGTCCTATTTTATATGTGGATATAGAAGTTTCGCTGCTATCGAGCAGATCATATGCCAAATTGACGCTTTTTTTAAGATTTTTCATCTTCATACCTATGATCGTTACCCCGTTGTTTATACCCAGACCGAATTTTGCCTTTTTGCTCGAAAAGAGATCAAACCCCGCGCCTATATTGATATCAAATCCCCTGACTCTGTAATCCGAGGAGACGGGTATCGGCGTATATTTTGCCGCCGCGTCGTTAAAAGAGCCGAAGAAGGGAAAATCGTAAGTGATCGGTTTTGTGATCAGGTCGGTTGTCTTATCGACAAAATCGCTTTGATACATATCCGCATTGTAAAAGTAGTAAAATCGCGTATTCGATATATTCGTATGAGTTTGCGAGATGGAGTAAACATTCGTATCGATACCGAAATCGCTTTTTAAGTATGTCATACCCGCGTTCCAATTAAACGAAGCGGAGCCTATTCGAAATTCCGCCGCCCAAATATACGGACATAAAGTCAAAAGAGCCGTCAATAAGAGCTTTTTCATGGCAAGTTCCTTTAAATATTTGTTATAATTATATCATGTGAATAGTGCGAGGGAAATTAATGAAAAATATAAAAATAGCGGAGTTTGACAAACTGCTTTGTATCGTTTCGCCGTATCCCGGCATGACGATATTTCATATGAGCGACAATAACAAAGAGGTTTGTTATAGATTGGAGGAGTTTTGTGAACAAAACGAATATGTATATGACCTCGTTTGCGCGGACGAAGAGTTTATAAAAGAGCTTAAAGAGGGCGGATTTTCAAAAGCGAGAAAAATTACATATAATCAACAACGCTACAACCGACACTCGAGGCTTTATGATTATATATTTATAAATATCGATTTTTCCTCTTTAAAAAATCAAAAAATCTTTTTAAAAAAGATATACGCCATAGCCAAAAACGGAGCGAAAATTCTCTTTTTCTTTCCTAAAAATAAAACTTACGAGCAATTTGAAAGAGCCCTTGAAGAGGGCTATTTCGTAGCTATAAATCCCATCGAGGATATCTTTGAAAATCATGCGGTCCTCACCGCCCAAAAGATGCATGGATGGGGAGAAAACAACGACCGTTAGCGATAAGCGTCGGCTCTTAGTAAAAGAGCGAATTTGCTTTTAAATGCGGTTTTTGCGACGATGTTATTTTTATCGAGCGGTTCGTTTCTCTTTTTGTAGGTGATCACGAGAGCCTTTGGATGGGTTTTTAGAAACTCTTTTAATTTTTGCTTATCTTTTATGACTTTTATCGGCTTGTGAAGTCTTCCTAGAAAATGGTATTGGTCATGATATTTTCCGTCATGAACTATAAGGATATTTTGTTTTTGAAAAGAGGCTATTTTT
The DNA here is from genome assembly GCA_027081495.1 of Campylobacterales bacterium. Classification (GTDB taxonomy): domain Bacteria; phylum Campylobacterota; class Campylobacteria; order Campylobacterales; family QNZT01; genus QNZT01. The sequence goes on from JALWKJ010000193.1 coordinate 8,301, forward strand.
TGTGAAAAAGAGCTTAAATCCAGATTTTTCATAACCGACGACATGATAAAATGCACCGCGAAAATCATAACTATACTACTAAAAGCCACGCTTCGCAAGATCGTATCGGAGTCTTTAAATCGGTATCTTAGAAGTAACAACGAAACGATTACAAGTAAAAACGCTCCTACTAAGATTTTATAAAATTCAATATTTTCTATCAATTTATCAGGTAATACAAAATATGCGACAATAAGGGCAAACGCGCTAAAAAGATAAAAATACCCTACAAAGTCGGCGCGGTTTTGAACTCTCTTTTTTTCATCGAGACTTGATAAAAATCTCGATACGAGCATGGCAAACGCGGGCATCTCGGGGATAAGATAATGAATCTGTTTGCCGCTTATGAGAGAGAAGATAAAAACGACGCTTACAAACCAAACAAGCAGCAGTTTGACCGAGTTATCTATCTTCGCGTTGATCGCTTCTTGCCAGAAAGATTTGAAAAAAAACCATGGAAAAAGTAAAAAAGGCAGGATCGGCAAATACCACCAAAACGCTCTTTGATGGGCGAACGATTTAACCATTCTGTTTGCGCTCTGTCCCCAAAATATAGCGTCGCGATACTCTTGTCCGCCTGAAATCCCCGCGGGTATCGCCCATAACAGAGCTATTATAACTCCCGCGAAAAAAGCTCCTGAAAATCCAAGAAAAAATCTTTTATCCGCCTTCTCTTTTGCCCAGATTTTGGCGAAAATCACTATCGGCAAAAGATGCACCAAAACGACGGGTCCTTTTGTCAATATGCCAAAACCGATAGATAGCGCGATGAGAACAAAAGGGGTTTTGCCGCCGCATTTTACGGCTTTTATGATTCCAAGAACCCCTAACAAAACCCAAAATGTCAAGATAACATCGAACATTACCAACGAGGTATAAAAAGTAAATATCAAAGTAGAAGAGAGAATGAGAGCGGCATTTGCGGCCGCTTTTTTATCGTTGTCGTATAGATTTAGATATATTTTATAGGTTAAAATCAAAGACCCGAAACCGAAAATTAGCGGTATAAATCGCACGGCTATCTCGTTTACGCCGAAGATAAGCCAGTTTAGATTCATAAGCCAAAAGAGAAACGGCGGTTTATGATGGTAAGGCTCCGCGTTTTTAAAAGGGACTAAAAACGAGTGTTTATCGAACATCTCCCAGGCTACGCCGATATATCTCGTTTCATCTATGATCAAAAGCGGACGATAGTAGATACCGATGATCACTCCAAGAGTTAAAATTATAAAAGCGAGGTAGAGATTTTTATTCATCTGTTTTCTTTTTTTCCTGATATATAAGATAAAGATTTCTGCTATATATGAAAACCCCGAGTGATTGACCGAGTATAAAAACGGGATCTTGTCTGTAAATGGCGTAAGTTAAAAGAGTGGTTCCCCCTAAAAGGCTAAAATACCAAAACGCTATGGGAATGATGCTTTTTTTCTCTTTTTCACTCTTTATCCATTGTATGATAAAACGCATAGAGAAGAAAAACTGCCCTAAAAATCCTATTATAAGCCAGATTGTCTCTTTGCTCAATTATCATCCTTTTTATGTTCGATTATTTGGGGTTTGAAAGATCTTCTTATCAGCCACATAACGCCCATCAAGTCTATGATACCGACCCATAATCTTTGAAGGTTGTTGTAGTGTGATTTGCCGTGAACTCTTGGAAAATGGCTCACTTCCACCGATATGACGGAATATCCCTCTCTTTGAACGAGCGCCGGCAAAAAGCGGTGCATATGATCGAAATAGGGAAGTTTTAAAAAAGTTTCTCTATAAAATAGTTTCAACCCGCAGCCCGTATCGGGAGTGGAGTCTTTTAAAAGGCGACTTCTAACGGCGTTTGCAAATTTCGATCCCCACCGTTTAAAAATAGTATCTTTTCTTTTCTTCCGATAACCGGCGATCATTTTTAGATTTGGATCATCGGATTCGACTAGAGCTTTGAAAAGATCGGGTATATCTTTTGGATTGTTTTGACCGTCGCCGTCGAGAGTGGCTATAAGTTCGCCCTTCGCGTTTCTTATGCCGGTTACCACGGAGGTGCTTTGTCCGCAGTTGTTTTCATGATGAAGAACCCTAAGAGGTTTTATTTTGTTTGAGAGCTCTTTTAAAATTTTATAAGTATCGTCGCTGCTCGCATCGTCGATCGAGATTATCTCATAAGAGATTTGCATATTTTTCAGTACTTCATCCGTTTTTGTGATAAGAGGAGTTATGTTTTTCGATTCATTGTGAAAAGGTATGACAACACTCATTTTAATGGACATATTTTTCCTTTTTTTATTTTAGGTCAGGGTATAGCATACGGATATGAATTTTTTGTGAATGTTCACTCTACTTTTTGTAACAGTCTGTCGAGAAGTTTCGTTGACAAAAGTCGTTTAGAGAACCAAAAAAATGTCGTAGGTTTCGTTACCCTGTATCTTCGTTTCGGCATTTTACTCTCTAATGCATGAAGAAGCGCTTTGTAAACCGCATCCTCTCCCAGAGTAAAAGGGGCGTCTTTTTCGCTTTGGAGAGAGTGGAGTTTTTTTATGTACTCTTTTTTGTAAGGCGAATTTTCTCTATCGATATTTTGTAAAAATTTTGCTAAAGCGTTTTTTCTAAAGTCGCTTCTTATGGGACCGGGTTCTATGAGACTTACATGTATATCGGTATTTGACAACTCGAGTCTTAGCGTATCGCTTAGCCCCTCGAGAGCGTATTTGCTGGCATTATAAGCGCCGCGATATCTTAGCGCTACAAATCCCAAAACCGAGCTATTTTGGATAACTCTTCCGTAACCTTGTTTTCTCATCATCGGTAAAACCAAGCTAGTTAACTCATGAGTGCCGAAGAGATTTGTTTCAAACTGCTCTTTTAGAACTTCTCGGCTTATATCTTCTAGCGCTCCTGGTTGTCCGTATGCGCCGTTGTTAAAAAGAGCGTATAGTTTTTCATCTGTTTTTTCAGCGACGATTTTTACGGCATCTTTGATGCTTTTAGAACTGTTTAAATCAAGCGCGAATGAATCAAAACCCTCGACTTTCAGTCTATCTACATCTTTTTGTTTTCTACAAGTCGCAAATACTTCATAGCCTCTTTTTTTAAGCTCTTTTGCGCAATAATAACCTATCCCGCTTGAGCAGCCGGTAATGAGTATGGATTTTTTGCTCATTTTGGACAATTTTCTATGCAAACTTTTCTTATATGTACTTTTCCTCCGCACTCGTTGAAACATTCGTTATATGAATCTTGACATTTACAATCGATCGGACAGTATCGCATCTGCGCTTCTTGAATCTCTTCTTCCAAAGAGGGTTTTATCGGTTTTTGAAGAGAATAAATTCCTCCTGTGGGTCCCCATATCCAGTATGGTCCTACGGGTCTCCAGTAAAAAAACGGTCTATCGTTGTAGTTGTTGAAGTAGTATAGATTTTGTTCGAGATTGAACATTTCGACTTCGTTTGCGTAGCGTTCAAGAGCGTTTGAGTATTCTTGTAATTTTCGCTCATACGATCTTTTCGCGATTTTAAGAGCCTTTTTTTTACATATGTCGAAATTCGATCTGCAAATCGCCTTGCAGGTCGCCAGTTTTTCTTTGCAGGTCTTAACGCAATCTTTACCGCTTTCGCTTACGGGAGGAGTATAATCGTAAATAACTTTATATTTTGGAGAACATGCGCTAAAAAAGATGATGCTAAATAGTAAAAATAGATACTTCATGGCTTTTTCCTAATTTTTTTAGATTTTAAAACTAAAAGCATAAAGATGTCATAAAAAATTTGTATTATCACCGCACCAACAAATATTCTTAAATTTTGAGAGTACGGGAAGGAGTGAGATATGTATTTAAAAAACTGTAGGACTAACTGGTTAATTCAAAGTTTTTTAGATGCATAGATTGCTTCTTCCCGTACTCCCCGAAGGGTGCGGTGCTTTTGTCCATAC
>JALWKJ010000194.1 GCA_027081495.1 Campylobacterales bacterium
CTATTTAACAATAAACCCTAAAATCTATATCTTGAAATATAGAATTTTTCTCTTCCAGCCACTTTAGAAAAGATTCGTCGATATTTTCCAGATTTTCGCTTAAGGATAAAAAGTTGCTTATATGCTCTTTTGTTCTTCTTATGCTGTACTCTGTCGCCGTTTGGGTGGTTATGAGAAATGCCCAGTCGCTGCTTTGAGCTAACAGCAGCTCTCTTGACATTTGATTTAGCGCTCTATTTTTGAGCGGGTCTTTTTCATCTTGATTTTTTGTCGCGATCTCTTGCATAAGATCGGCCATGAAATGAAGATGTCTGTATATCCAGTCGTTCTCTTTGTTGAGCCATACTTTAAAATATCCTTCATCCCCCCAAGACGACGGAGTAGGGCGGGTTACTTGATTTGTCGGGTACATACTTAGATACTCCAAAGGAGTTATAGCCTTAAAACTCTTATGCGTATCGATCTCTTTGAAAAGATGATATAAAAAATCAGGTCCTTCAAACCACCAGTGTCCGAACAACTCCGCGTCGTAAGGAGAGACCGCCATAGGAGTTCTGTCGAGATTTTTTGAGATCTCTTTAAATTGTTCGACTCTTTCATAATGAAAGTTTTTCGCATGATCTTTTGTCTTTTCATACGCGATTTTCGGATCATAAAACTCTTTATAATCGCTAGGTCCGGTTACTTTATGGTATTTGTATCCGGTAAATACGCGATTTCCGTCAGGCGAAATATAGGGCTTTATGTAAGAGAGCTCAAGATCGTAGCCGATATCCCTGTAAAAGTCGCGATAATTAAAATCTCCCGGATATCCCTCTTTTGAACTCCAGACTTTTTTACTGCTATGAGGGTCTCTTGCGAAAACGGCTAAATTTTCAGGGGTATAAACGGGCGAAAAAACGCCGTTTTGCGCTCTGGGGTTCGCATATACGAGAGCATGAGAGTCGCTAAAGAAAAATTTTATTCCATATTTCGCGATGATTTTATCAAGTCCGTCATAATAAGCGCATTCGGGCAGCCATATTCCGCAAGGGGGCGAGCCGAAATGCTTTGTATGCGATTTTACGGCTAGAGCTATTTGAGCTTCCACCGCTTTTTCGTTTAAACTCAAAATAGGCAAAAAACCATGAGTAGCGCCGCAGGTGATGATCTCCAGTTTACCCAACGAAGAGAAATATTTATATCCGTTTATGAGGTTTTTATCCAAAAAATCTTCAAAAAAGAGTTTTGTTTTTTCAAATCTATCCTTGTAAAAGATAGCAAGGCTATGTTCTTTAGGAGAAGTTTTTTGTGTTCTTTTTATCTCTTTATAACCTAGCTCGATCATTTTCAAAAGATGTTTTTGGTATTTTTGCATCAAAAGTTCATCTACGAACATTTCGGCTAAAGGCGGCGTAATCGAGACTGTAAGTCTAAAATCTATACCCTCGTCATATAATCTTTTTAAGTTCATAAGAAGAGGTATATAACATTCGTCAATCGCTTCAAAAAGCCACTGCTCTTCCAGAAAATAGTCATATTCGGGATGTTTTACAAACGGCAGGTGCGAGTGCAGCACGGGTATCCAGTAACCTTTCATCGCTCGTCCTTTTTAGAGTAAAATAGTGTGGAGTTGTCAAATCTTTGCGGAAGGGATTTTTCATAAATAGCCCTCTTTTTTGTAAGAGAGCCGGATGAAAAGTGTTCGCTGATTTCATAAAATTTTTCATTTATAAGAAGAGATTTTTTATTTAAAGTGACAAAAGTTTCTATATTTCTCCAGATTATTTCATCGCTATAGATAACTTTTGAGTTTGGTGCTATAAAAAAGTTTGATGTAAGCAAAACCTCGAAATCACCGTCACTTTTATAATATCCTATCTGTGTGAAGACTTTTTTAAAATCTATCTCGTCGTAAAAATAGTAATTGCCGATTCCTCCATAGAGTTTAACTTCCGCGATTTGTTCAAACTCTTTAAAAGCTCTCAATTTTAAAATGTCGTACGATATTTTATGATCCGCGATTGTTTGGGGAGTTATTTCCCAGTAAGTGTAGAGAGTTTTCGGATCTACCGCGATTGTTTTTAATATATCTTTATTGTAGCGCGCGGGAATTTCAAACTCTTTTATCATCCTCTCGGGAAGCCACCCTTGGTTTAATTTTTCGTAAATTTTCAAATACTCTTTGGCCTGATGTCTCCATGAAAAATCGACGCTTAAATTATGAGAGATCACACTTTTTAAAAGATCTTTTTTAGAAAAAAGCTCTATCGCTCTTTGTGTCGCTTTTATGAAAGTTTCAAAAGAATCGTCGCCAAATGTTATGCCGACCCCCTTGTTTTTATCAAAAGAAGGAGATTTCGAAAAGTCGCAAACGCTGTCTTTTAAACCGCCGACTTCTCTTACTATCGGTACGGCCGCGTACTTCATGGCTATCATCTGATTTAATCCGCACGGTTCGTAAAGAGAGGGCATATATAAAAAATCGGCGCTTGCGTATAACTTTCTTGCAAGCGCTTCATTGTAGCCGATGGTAATGGAGACATTGTCGTATTTGTGGGAGATGGAAGCTAGAGTCATATTGTACTCTTCTTCGCCCGAACCCAATATGGCTATATTTATAGGTAAATGTTGGAGACTCTCAAGTGCGGATATGATTTGATCTATCCCTTTTTGGGAGGTAAACCTTCCTATAAAGACAAAAAGCGGTAGATTTTTGTTTTGTAAAAAAAGTTCGTTTAACAGCTCTTTTTTATTTTGTTCTTTAAAAGAGAGATCTCTGCCGTTGTATTTATACGGTATAAATCTATCGTTTTGCGGAGAGAATTCGTCATAATCTATTCCGTTTAAAATCCCGATAAGTTTATAGGCGTTTTCTTCTATAAAATACTCCAGCGAACATCCAAATCGACGGGT
>JALWKJ010000195.1 GCA_027081495.1 Campylobacterales bacterium
AAATGGAAGCGCGCATCTTTCTTACTATGTCGTATTTTGCCGTCGTATCGTTTATGGTTGTCGAGTCGATAGAGGCTTGCTTGTTTTCAAATTCGTATTTTGCGCCGAGATTTTCCAAAAGTTTTAACATCGTGTATATATCGTTTACGGGGGGCAGGTTGTTTATTCGAACTTTTCGGTTTGACAATATAGTAGATGCAAGAAGCACGAGAGCGGAGTTTTTAGCTCCGTCTATCGTGACGCTTCCTTTAAGAGTATTGTTTCCCTCTATCTCTAAATAGTCCAAAATATCTCCTTGGCTAAAAATAGAGTCCTCTGAAAAATGATGCTTCCGTCAAACGGCTGTAGATGTTGTTCTAGAATCATATTTTTCAGAGGACTCAATAAAAAGATTATATCCTAACTCAGTATATAAAGAGCTATCTCGTCGCTTATGAAAAAATCTCTATTATATATCCTATCTTTTTGCATATATATCTTTTTTTCGGTTATGAGATCGAAAATCTTTCGCATCTGCGATTTTGAAAAGATAGAGATATCGACGCCGACGACGCTTCTAAGTCCAAGCAGGGTTTTTTCCGTTACGATATCTTCTTCGTTTAAATTTTCTATCGTCGTAAATGTAGGGTCGGTTATATATTTTTCAACGCTTTTGTGGGGATAGAATCTTCTTTTTTTCATAAAGCCGACCGCTCCGCCGCCTATTCCTATATAATCTTTATATCGCCAGTAGCCTAGATTGTGTTTTGATTCGTATGTGCCGAAATTTGAGATTTCATACTGTCTAAAACCTCTTTTTTTCAAATTTTCGCTAAACCAAAAAGCGATATTTTCATCATCTTTTTTTACCGATGGCATCTTAAAAAAAGGGGTGTTTTCTTCTATCGTCAAAGAGTAGGCGCTTATATGATTTATAGGAAGATCAAACGAGGTATTTATATCCTCGTTCAAAAGATCTCTCGTATCGAGATTCGTGCCGTAGAGCAGATCTAGCGAGATATTTAAAAAGCCGCTTTTATGAGCGTTTTTTATCGCCGTTTGCGCGGCTTGCGGGGTATGGTTTCGTCCCAAAAATTTAAGTTTTTTTTCATTGAAACTCTGTACGCCGAAGCTAATACGGTTGACGCCCAGAAATCGCATCTTTTCCAGCCATTTTAGCGAAGCCGAATTCGGGTTTGCTTCAGTCGTTATTTCGGCGTCTTTTTTTAAAAAAGGTTCGATTTTTTTAAAAAAAGGCTTATATAAAGACGCCTCTACGCAACTTGGCGTGCCTCCTCCGATGAAAAGAGTCTCTATATCGTATCTATTTACTTCAAACCTTTTGAGCTCGAAATCCAGTTGTTTTAAAATGGATTGCATATATGCTTTTTGAGTATGATGCAGCGTCGTATATGAGTTGAAAGAGCAGTAGAAACATTTGCTGTCACAAAAAGGTATGTGAAGATACAGGAGCAATTTTAACCTTTTTTGAAATTTTTTTTGGGTAGTATATCATGAAAAAATATTAGAGAGGGGTTGGTATGTCAAAGGTAAAAAAGTACAGACCGAATGTGGCAGCCGTGATCCTTTCACCCAAATACCCTCTGTGTTGTGAGATATTTGTCGCAAATAGGAGCGATTTTCGCGATGATGTATGGCAGTTTCCGCAAGGCGGAATAGACGAAGGAGAAAATCCCAGACAAGCTCTTTATAGGGAACTTCTCGAAGAGATAGGCACGAAAGATGTAGAGATACTTTCGGAATATCCGGAGTGGTTAAGTTACGATTTTCCCAACAAAGCGACAAAAAAAAGATATCCGTACGACGGACAGACTCAAAAATATTTCCTCGTCAAGTTAAAATCCGACGCAAAAATCGAGTTGAATACGAAAATACCAGAGTTCAAAGAGTATCGGTTTGTAGCAAGAGACGAGCTTTTCGATTATGTAACGCATATGAAAAAACCGATATATAAAAAAGTACTCGACTTTTTTCAAAAAGAGGGTTTTTTATCTTAAGATGAGGATTGCAAATATATGCTTATAGTACAAAAATACGGGGGCACGAGCGTCGGAAGCCTCGAGCGCATAGAAAATGTGGCAAAAAGGGTCGCGAAAACGAAAAAAGAAGGTCATGGGGTAGTCGTAGTAGTTTCGGCAATGAGCGGCGAGACGAACAAATTGATAGATTTCGCTCATCATTTTAGTAAAAATCCCTCGCCTCGTGAAATGGATCTGCTTTTAAGCGCGGGAGAGAGAGTAACAAGCGCTCTTCTTTCCATCGCGCTTTTGGAAAGAGGGTATGACGCTATAGCGCTTACCGGAAGGCAGGCGGGTATATATACAAACAGCGTGCACACCAGCGCTAGAATCGACAAGATCGACACGAAAGCGATAAATAAACATCTTCAAGACGGTAAGATCGTAGTTATCGCCGGTTTTCAGGGCATAACGAAAGAGAGCGAAGTTTCTACCTTGGGGCGCGGAGGAAGCGATCTGAGCGCGGTTGCGATCGCGGGAGCGATAAAAGCCGATCTTTGCGAGATTTATACGGATGTTGACGGTGTTTATACTACCGATCCCAGGATTGAAAGACGGGCGAAAAAGATAGATAAAATATCATATGACGAAATGCTTGAATTCGCTTCTATGGGGGCGAAAGTTTTGCAAAACAGATCGGTGGAGCTTGCAAAAAAACTCAATGTAAATCTTGTAACAAGAAGTAGTTTTAACGATAATGAAGGTACACTTATCACAAAGGAAGACAATATAATGGAACAACCAATCGTCAGCGGCGTAGCGCTTGATAAGAATCAGGCAAGAATCACTCTTCGAAACATAAAAGACGAGCCGGGAATAGCGGCAAAGATTTTCTCTAAATTGGCGCAGAGCAACATAAATGTCGATATGATTATTCAAAATGTCGGTCAAGACGGCACGGCGAACATCGGTTTTACGATACCCGAAAACGAACTTGAAAAAGCAAAAAGCGTTTTAAAGGAACTCGACGCTTCAGAAGATACGGAGTTTGATTCAAATATCGCGAAAGTTTCGATTGTAGGGGTCGGTATGAAATCCCATAGCGGAGTGGCAAGCAGGGCTTTTAGCGCTTTGGCGAACGATAATATAAATATAGAAATGATAAGTACGAGCGAAATAAAAATCTCTATGATCGTCGCTGAAAAATACGGCGAACTCGCCGTTCGCATACTGCATGAGGCTTACGGACTTGACGACAGACACCCGGCCTAAAGATTTTTCTAGCTGGACGCTGGAGCAGATTCGATCAAAAGGTTCCTCTCTTAGCTGGATGCAAGAGAGACGATTTGACTGGGTCGCGATTGCGGCGGTTGCGATTGAGCGGCTTATGAGCGCAAAAACGCTTCTTCTGATAACCGATAGAGAGAGGGAGTGGTTTGCCAGATATACGCTTTCAAGACTAAATAAGTTCGATACGCAAAGACCTCTTTTGCCTATTATCTCCTTGGGAACTATCTTCCCCTATCTGGATAAGATAAACGATAGCGAACAGTTAAAAATTCTTGAAGATATGCTCTCTTTGGCATTTCCAAACGATCATATGTTTTTTTATATCGGAAAAGGAAACGATCCGAGAGCTCAGATAGCAAAAAGCAAAAGCGATTCTCTTCTATGGCTTTTGGACGAGACGGCGCAAAACTCTTTTTCGCTTAGTTCAAAAGATGAAGATCTCGATATTAAATTGATTCAGCTTCTAATGCTTTTTGATAAAAGTATAGACGCCGTACTATTTTGCGAGGTAGATATTCAAAGCGTGTTATGAGTAATTCAAAAATAGTCGTCTGTAGTGATCTCGAGTTTGCCGCCTCTAAGGTATTGCAGAGTTTAGAAGATGAAATAGTCAAGACTTTTTTCGCGGATGAATTTAAAGTACAAGACGCCTCGGCCGTTATAAAAGAGGCGTATATCGCGGAACAGAGAGAAAAAGTTTTGGTTTTGTCCGCTTTGGAGTATAATGTTTATGCTCAAAACGCTCTTTTAAAGCTTTTTGAAGAACCTCCCGAAGATACGAGGTTTATTCTTATAACCCGTTCCAAAAACTCGCTTTTACCGACTATAAGATCCCGAATGCCTTCAGAAATTTTAAAAACGCAAAAGAGTCAAGCCCGACTCGATCTTGATATATCGAAACTAGATCTTGCAACGATATATTCATTTTTGAAAAAACATCAAAATATGAAAAAAGAGGAGCTTTTAAGAACTATTGAAGAGCTTTTTATTCAATGCAGCGTTGAAAATCGCATCTTGTTTACGCAAAGCGAACTTGAATTGTTCGATAAAACATACGAGCTTGCGCAGTTGAACACTAGGGCGCAAAATATTTTATCTTTACTGCTTCTTACGATATATGAAGCGAAAATGAGAAGCGGATGAGAGTCATAAAACTTGATTCTTTAAGCGATTTTAAAAAACTTTTAAGGCTTGTCGGCTCGACCAAAGAGGGAATAGAGATCATGAAGAAAAAGATGAAAATAGAGCTTTTTTATATAAAAGATCTCAAAACCCCCGCCGCAAATATTTTAAAACAAGACGCTCTTTCGGTAGGAGCGGAATTGGCGGTTGAGAAAAATACGATATTGTGCAAAAACGAAACCGTCGATTCCATCTTGATAGTAAACGAAAAACAGCGTGAAGCGTTGATAAAGAAGGAGAAAATCCAGCCGTTTGGTTTAAAAGAGTTGTCGGTCGTTTTGGATTCTTTCAAACCAAAAGAAGATAAAAAAGTCGAAATCATGGGAGTAATAAACGCCAATGACGACAGTTTTTATATAAAGAGTCGTTTTAAAGATAAAAAAGGCGTGGATAAGATCATGCAAATGGTTGAAGAGGGCGCCGATATTATCGATATAGGCGGCGTTTCTTCAAGACCCGGTTCATCTTCCGTGAGTGAAGAAGAGGAGCTTTTGAGGATTAAGACTCTCATCGATGTATTGTATGAAAAAAAGATTTATGAAAGAGTAAATTTGAGTATCGACTCTTATGCTCCAAAGCCCATAGCTTACGCGCTTGAAAGAGGTTTTAAGATAGTAAACGATATCACCGGTTTGCAAAATGACGAAGTATGCAAATTGTGCGCTCGTTTTAATGCTAAAGCCGTGATCATGCATATGCAAAAAAATCCAAAACAGATGCAGCAAAACCCGACATACGATCATGTGATAACCGATATCGACGATTTTTTTTACCAAAGAATCGGCAAAGCTGAAAAATACGGCATAAAAGATATAATTTTGGATGTGGGGATAGGGTTTGGAAAAACGCTTGAACACAATTTGATTTTGATAAAACATTTAAATCATTTTCTACATTTTAACCTTCCTCTACTCATAGGAGCTAGTCGTAAAAGCATGATTGACAAAATCGTTTCTTGCGATGTCAAGCAAAGGCTGCCCGGCACGATAGCGCTTCATTTAAAGGCGATAGAGCAGGGCGCGACGATAATAAGATGCCATGATGTAAAAGAGCATTATCAAGCTATAAAAGTTCAAAAAGCCCTTCAAGAGACGCTTATATGAAGATCGCTCTTATTCAACAAGAATACGCCGGAAGTAAAGAGCGAACGATTTTAAACAGCGTCGAGATGATTGAAGAAGCCGCGGTAAAAGGCGCTGATGTCGTCGTTCTTCAGGAATTGCATCAAAGCGAGTATTTTTGCATAAACGAAGATAGCGATAAATTTTCTTATGCCGACGATTTTGAAAAAGACCTTCTCTTTTGGGGCGATATAGCAAAAAGAAACTCCATAGTTATCGTAACGACGCTTTTTGAAAAAAGAGCTCCGGGAATCTACCATAACAGCGCGATAGTTTTTGAAAAAGACGGAACGATAGCCGGCAAATACCGAAAAATGCATATACCCGATGATCCGGGATTTTATGAAAAGTTTTATTTTACGCCGGGAGACTTGGGTTTTAATCCGATCGACACGAGCGCCGGGAGGCTTGGCGTTTTAATCTGCTGGGATCAGTGGTTTTGTGAAGCGGCAAGGATCATGGCGTTAAAGGGAGCCGAAGTTTTAATTTATCCGACTGCTATCGGCTGGTTCGACGATGACGATGAAAAAGAGAAACAAAGACAGCTCGAGGCATGGATTACGATTTCGCGCTCTCATGCGATTTCAAACTCTCTTTTTGTCGTATGCGTAAACCGCGTGGGTAAAGAGTATGATAAATCAGGAGCGATTGAGGGTATTCGTTTTTGGGGAAACTCGTTTGTCTGCGGTCCACAGGGGGAGTTTTTATGCAGGACGAACGAGAGTGAAGAAGTCGTAAAAGTAGTTGAATTGGATATGAATAGATTAGATCAAGTAAGAGATATATGGCCGTTTTTCAGAGACAGAAGAATAGATTTCTACAAGGGGTTAAAAAAAAGATATATTTTTAAACCTTAGTGTGTAAAAACTACAAATAACTGACTAATTATCTACAAACAGGCAAAAAAGTATAAAATTAATTACTAATAAGCCGATTATCTGTTATCAAAATAAAGGATAACATCATGAAAAAAATTGTATTAAGCGCTTTTTTAGCCGCGACTTTCGCTTTTGCGGGTAGTAACTCTCTGGCTTTGGATTTGGAACTTTTAGAAAAAGGAAAAACCGATATGACATACGAGTCGTTTTTCGATTTGGCAAAAAGCGGCGACATTGACGCTCAGACTATGCTTGGCGAAATGTATCTTGAAGGCATAATCGTTCAAAAAGATTATGAAAAAGCCTTTTTTTGGCTCGCAAAAGCCGCAAATAGCGACAACATAAAAGCCCAATACCTCTTAGGCACGATGTATGAAAACGGACTTCATGTAGCTAAAAATATCGATAGAGCGGTGAGTTGGTATAAAAAAGCGGCAAGCAGAGGCGATGTATTGGCACAGTTTAATTTAGCGTTGATCTATAAAGAGGGAAAAGGAGGAATCCAAAAGAGTATGCCCGAAGCGTTCAAGTGGTTGAAAATGGTTGAAAATTCTCAAAAAAGCTTTTCTTCAAATCTTAAGATGGCAAAGACGGATGCTTTGTAGCATTCGTCTTTTATCAAAAAGGAGCCTTATTTAATCCATCTGTCTTCTTATGAATGTAGGAACATCTAAATCGTCGTCGGCTTCTAAAATATAATCGCCGTTAGCTATTTTTTTATAGTAGGGTATGGTAACAGACTCCTTTTGAGGTTTTTCGGGTGTATCCGATGGAGGAGTCGTGTTATTGGAGGCTTTATTCGCACTTTCAAAGCCTGTAGCTACGATTGTGATTTTTACTTCGTTTTCGGCTAAAGATTCGTTTGTAGTCGTACCGAAAATCACTTCAGCATCCTCGTCGGCGCTGTCGTAAATTATATCCATCGCCTGTTGGATCTGAGTAAGCGGAAAGTTTGGATGCATATGAAAATGAACGAGTACGCCCATAGCTCCGTTGATGGACATGTTGTCAAGCAGCGGCGATTCGATAGCGTTTTTAACCGCTTCTATAGCGGCGTCGTCGCCTTCTGCTTCGCCGACTCCGAGTATCGCCATACCTTTGTGTCCCATGATGGTTTGAATATCCGCAAAGTCAACATTTATATCGTTTACTCCGGTTGAAAGAACAACGGCGCTCATACCTCCGACGGCTCTGCTTAAAACATCGTCAACAAGTTTAAAACTCTCTTTTATTCCGAGATTTTTATCGACGATCGAAAGAAGTTTGTCATTTGGAATCACTACTATAGAGTCGCTCTCTTTTTTCAATTCGCTAATGCCTTCTTCCGCTAGTTTCAATCTTTTTCTACCTTCAAATCCAAACGGTTTGGTAACGACTGAAACGGTTAACGCGCCTACTTCTTTAGCGGCTTGAGCGACGATCGGAGCCGCTCCGGTACCCGTTCCTCCGCCAAAACCGGAAGCTATAAAAACCATATCCGCGCCCTCGAGAGCCTCTTTTATGTCTTCAAAACTCTCAAGAGCGGATTCGCGGCCTACTTCGGGTTTCATACCCGCGCCCAGCCCTTTTGTTTTTCTCTCTCCAAGCTGTATTTTTACGGCGGCGTTTGAAGATTGCAGCGCTTGCGCATCGGTATTTGCGGCAATGAGACCTATGCTATCTACACCTTCGTTGATCATATGATTGATCATGTTTCCGCCGCCGCCGCCGACACCTATTACTTTTATCTGTGCGCCGATTGTTGTATTAGACATATATTTTCTCCTTTTTGATTGTTAGAACAGTTGTGTTATTCGATTCCAAAACTTGCGAAAACCGTCTTTCATAGACGGCTCGTCATCCACAAGAGCCGAAAAGTCGTTATCTGGAAGAGTGAGATCACCTTTTAACTCCTCTTCCTCCATCTCTTCATTCATGATATTTTGGATGGGACTCGGGTCGATCGTTTCGTCTTTGTATCTAAGTTTTTTGTTTGAATCCATCTCATACGGCGTAAAATATCCAAAACCGTATTGAATCAAGCCGATAGCCGTCGAAAACTCGGGTTCTTTAAGAGTTTCAAACATTCCTTCTATATTCTCTTCATTCGGTCTTGCCAGTCTAACCGGAATGTTGTTAAAAATCGCGGAGGCTAACTCTCTAATGCCTTCAAGTTTCGTCAAGCCGCCCGTTAGCACGATTCCCGCGGCTAGCTGATCTTTAAATCCGCTCTCTTTTATCGATTTTACGACCAAAAGAAGAGTCTCTTCGATTCTCGCATAAATAACATTCGTTACGATTTCCAAAGAGACTTCATGCGAGGTTCCTTCATCTCCGATTGCGGGAAGCTCTATCGTTTCATTGCTGTTTAGTTTTAAAGAGCCGTGATCCAGTTTTACTTTTTCCGCCGCGGTAATTGGAGTATGAAGAGCCATCGAGAGGTCGTTTGTAACATTTGCCGAGCCGACGCCTATAAAGTCGTTAAAGCGGATAGAGTTGCCAAGATGTATGGCGATATTCGTAGTCGCGCCTCCCAGATCGACAACGGCTACGCCTAGCTCTTTTTCGTCGTCGTTGAGTACGGCGATACTTGAAGCGTATCCTGTCAATACTATATTGTCAATCTCCAATGAAGCCGATTTAACCGCTTTTTTGAGATTGTTTAGGCTTGATTTTAGCACCGTTATGATATGAACCTGCACCTCGAGACGCGAGCCGTTCATGCCTAGAGGATCGTCGATATTCGTATGATCGTCAACTTTAAAATTATAAGGAAGCACATGCAGTTTTTCATATTCGTTGGGAATATTGGCGTTGTGATCCGCCATCTGCATTACGCGGTTGATCTCTTTTATACCGATCTCTTTACCGGGCACATTTACCACTCCATGGCTATCGACGCTTTTGGTATATGCTCCCGATATCGATACGAGAACTTGATCAAAATGCGTGCCGGCGACTCTTTTCGCATCGTTTATGGCATGTTTTATCGATCTTGACGCCAGTTCTATATTTGTAATAATGCCCTTTTTTATTCCCTGTGATTTCGATATACCGGCGCCCAGTATCTTTATGGCGCCGTTTTCGTTTTTTTGCGC
The DNA here is from genome assembly GCA_027081495.1 of Campylobacterales bacterium. Taxonomy (GTDB): domain Bacteria; phylum Campylobacterota; class Campylobacteria; order Campylobacterales; family QNZT01; genus QNZT01. The sequence goes on from JALWKJ010000195.1 coordinate 9,507, forward strand.
AATTATCGCGCAAATTTTGGTTGATCCTATATCCACGCCCAAGATGATCATACTCAAACCTTATCCTTTAAAGTGTTTTTCTATCTTATATTTTTTCTGTAGAGTTTTAATCAACTCATCTTCAATTCGGCTCTTTTTAAGCATTTGCGCGCTTTTTTTGATATCCGCCTCTTTCTCTTTGAATTTTTCTTCATCAAAAAGTTTTTGATCCGTTATCTCATATACGAGCGCCTTTTTATCAAACAGATAGTAGCCGGTTTTTTGCGTAGAAGTAAAGAGATAATTTAAAAAGCGCGTCGATTCGTTTTTATCGAGCATGTCGAGTTTATCGACATCGTCTTTATTTATGAAGCCGATCTCTTTCGCGTTTTTCAAAGAGCTAAGTTCGTTTTTTGCTTTTTGTTTAAGTTCCTCTTTGATCTTTAAGGTCGTTAAATCGGCTTTTGCCATGGTTTTCGCTTTTTCGAAGTCCAAAGGTTTAGGATTGTTGATCGCAACCAGTTTCGCGGTCATATAACCATCTTTTAGTTCGATCGTTTTTATATAAGAGCCTATCGGGGTTTTATGAAGCTTTTGAGTTTCTATCTCGCTTTCTCCTTCAACGATCATCTCTGTTTTACCTTTTAATTTACCGCTTTTTAGCGCAAGGTATTTTTTCAAAATCGCGGTTTTGGCTTTTTTCTTTTTTAACCTTTGCGCTACTTTCTCTTTCGCTTTTTCAAAAGGGAGGATTTTGTCGTCTTCGCCTTTAAAGAGTCCTTTGTGCTCGTCGTAGTACTCTTTTAAACTTTCATCGTTGACTTCTATCTCGTCGCTATTTACTCTTATCGCTTCTATCTCATAACTTCTTTTGCTAAGATAAGAGTCTTTATGTTCTTGCCAGAATTTTTTCAGCTCTTCATCGGTTATGTTTATATCTTTGGAGTCGATAGAGAGGGTTTTTACTTTTAGTTTATCTTCCATATACGCCGAAGAATAAAGCATTTTCGTTTCAAGCGAAGTCGCCGGTAAATTTAACAGAGAATTCAACTTTTCGATAATGATCTCTTTCTCTATGCCCTTTTCAAAACTTCTAGCATCGCTTCTGATACTCTTTAAAACTTGAAAATAGCGCTCTTTGCTAAAGCGACCGTTTTCTTTAAAAGAGTCTATGGAGTGAAGTTTAGAAACGATTTCCTCATCCAAAGCGATTATGCCGTGATCGCTTGCGTAATTGAGCAAAAGCGCTTCTTGGATAAGTTGGTTTAAGGCTATATCTTCAAGACGCAGCTCTTTGGCTTTTTCTTGCGTGAGTTGACCGCCGAGCATTTGATTATAATAGTTATAAAGATTCGAATACGCGCTTTGAAGCTCTTTTACCGTTATCTCTTTATTTCCCACCGTCGCTACGGAATTTTTTTTGTCCTGGTTATAACTATAAGCTCCCCAGCCTACAAAACCGGCGCCTACAAATGCGATAGTGCTGATCCAGATAGTAACGACAAGATACTTCCTGTGCTTTTGCATCCATGAAATCATTGAGTTGCCTTTTTAACAATATAGATGAATTATATTCTAATTAAATTAAACAGAATATAAGTTTTGCTGATTATAAAATTATTAATATTTACTAGGTAAAGTATTTTATTGTTTTATAAGAAATGGTTAAAGTTTTGTGAGTGAGTGATTTTTTCTACCTATTTTATTATGTAGAGAATAATGAAGTATTTTGCAACTGTTTTCCAGTACGGCAATATTTTTTACAAGCGAGATAAGGTTTCTGTTATACGCATAGACGCCGTAGCCTTTTATCACCATCATGTCTATATCGGCTTTTTTAAAGTGCTGATATATTTCATTAGGGGATCTTTCGTACCATGTATCGAAATTTTTAGGATCATATACTTCTATTTTGTCGAATTTCTCTTTTCCGAAATAATCTTTAGGATATATCGTAGAGAAATCAAGCGCGTAGGAGGTCGTAAAAGGGGGCATGGCGTATGCGATATATTTTGCGCTGCTGACATATTTGTAGATATTCGCGTGTATGTCCGAGTCGAGACTCGCTTCGTTCCATCTTCCGTCTTTTTTGGAGTGAAGCTCGATAAAATCGCTATCTTGCATATCGTCGAAAATACTCTCTTTTTTATTTATGATAAACGAATCTTCTTCGAGTTTCGCGGAGATAGAGCCGTGAAATATACCGAGGAAATTTTTGCGAAACATCGATAGCGAGACATCTTTGAGCTCTTTAATAAGTCTGTTTTTCATGATAAAAAGACCTTTGTTTTGGTATTTTGTGATATTATATCATCATGATATTAAACGACATTCCACACACTCCCGTTTTGACAAAAGAGGTATTGGAGGCTTTTTCTGATATTAAGCAAGGTACGATAATCGACTGTACCCTGGGTTACGGGGGACATAGCGAAGCTCTTTTAAAATCAAACGATAATATAAAGATAATAGGAATCGATCAAGACGAAAGCGCCGTTTCGTTTTCAAAAAAGAGACTTGAGGATTTCGGCGATAGAGCAACTATTTTACAC
>JALWKJ010000196.1 GCA_027081495.1 Campylobacterales bacterium
ACATTCCGATCTATGTCGTAAGTAGTATCTTTTAAAATCAAAAGAGCTATGAAACTTTTATAAAGGAGTATTGGCATGATCAAGTTTGCGATCCATTTAATGGTTGCGGTATTGATTTTTACGGGTTGCGGTAGTTCCAGCGAACCTGTAAAATCAAAACAGCCGCCACAGACACAGGAGAAACCGGACTCGCCGGTGGCGACGAATCCTCCATCCGACGGAGGCGGACAAAAGAGTCAAGATGACGGAAAAAACAGCGATTCACGAACGGGAGACGGGCAAAGCGATAAAACGAATCCACCCCCTTTAGCTACGAAGTCACTTAAAAGTTTTACATTAAATACTAAAAATATTTTAAATCTTCAAAGCGATAAAACGGGATTGAATGGTTTTCACATTCGTATAGAAAGAGAGGATCGACTCATATATGATAATTTAGAAAAACCTTTAGATGTAAAATTGGTTTTAAATCAAGATGATTCGATAACATTTAACGGCTTTGACGATATCAAAAAGGGCGATAAAATAACTTTCATAGCGGAAGGTTTTACCCCTCAGCAAAAGATTGTCGATGAGGCTCAAGAGAACTCCAAGAGCATGACTTTTATCTTAAAACCCGTTGATTCGAGGCAGACATTTGTTTTAGGTGATCTGGATTCCGGTCGTGTTACTAGCCGCGCTACGAAAGGAGCCGCTACAAAAATCAACGACGAAGGTAAAGTAACATTCGAAACGACCGACGGCAGCGTAATGTTAAGCATCGATAAATCGGGTCTTGATTCAATGATAAAAAAAGTAAAAAGATTGCCAAAAGCAAATAAAAATACGGAAATTTATTTGGATATAACTTCTATCGATCCCAAAACTCAGCTTGAATCTACAATAGGCGATTTTACTTACGACAGCGATTTTGAGCCCTCTTCGACAAGAGTTACGACAACGGCTTTGACGGATGAAACGATGCTTGAATCGGTTGTTATGACAAGTATCACCATGAGCACTTCAGATGGAGACGAGATTCACTGTTTCGGCGGCGGAACATATGACAAAACGAAAGAGGAGTGTGTTGGAGACAGCTCAAAAGCGACTCTTCGTATGAAGATTCCAGCATCGCAGTTTGAGCTTTATGCAAAAAAATATAATCAAGGCGATAGAGTCGTTCCTCTTTATCACTATAGCCAGTCAAAAGCTACATGGATTAGACAAGTCGATGCGGACAAAAATCCGATTGACGGCGAGTTGGTACTAGAAGATAATGATAACAATCAAAAAGCAAATAGCGGTGATCTGCTTTATATAGAAGGAGAAGTTGGACACTTTAGCTACTGGAACGGAGATTTTCCAAGAGAGAGAACTTGTCTCAAAGGAACCGTATCTTTGGCTGCGGGTTCAATTCTTCCCGATGGAACGGTGGTTGTCGCCAAAGGTTCAGACTATACCGGCAGAAAGTTTCGACAAAGTATAACCGAAGATGATCTCTCTTTTGACAATCTCGGCGCAAAAGCCGATGCAAAAGTCGAACTCTATCTTTTATATCCAAACAGAACGAAATCAAAATCCCTATTTGTTCAAACCGTTAGAAATACGGACGGCTCTTGTCAGCAGGTGGGAGAGATTATAAGCGATTATCAGGCTAAAAGTGCGGAAGTTTCAATCATAGATCAAGACGGTAACGCTCTCAAAGATGCTTTGGTAAAAGTCGGTACTGCAACAAAAATGACCGACGAAGACGGTAAAGCTCTTGTTTCTATCGCTCATGAAGGTTTGACGGCCGTTAACGCCTCTTATGATACGGGTAAATATATCGCAACGGCGACAAAATATATCGACGGCAATGCCCAAATTATGCTTGATACAACATCGTTTACGATAAGCGGCGCATTGACATTCAAAGATCAAAAAGGTCGAATCTTAGATACGAAAGATGCTTATGTCGAGATAAACGGAGATGGTTTTTATAAAAAAGTGTTTGCAAAAGATGGCAAATACAGTATAAAAATTCCGTCGAATAAGGTCAAAGAGGGATCGGTTATAAATATTTCATCGGGGATATTTGTTCCTCTTTATGCAAGAACGATGACCAAAAATGAAGAGATTACGGTAAGTTCATCCGATAAAAAAGAGAGAAAAAAAACTCATAATATCGACTTTACCATAGAAGCTTTTATAGTAAGCGGCAGAGTTATAGATCCGTTTGCGAAAAAAGGTGAAAAAGGATTGGCCGGGGTAAGCGTTTATAGCGGTGATCAAACTACGCAAACCGACCACAACGGATATTATGAACTGGTTTTATTTGATAAACAAAGAGATCATAAACTTTACGCATACGATTTTCAAGATGACGAGGCGGCAAGACCTAATCCGATTGTTATCGGTGAAAATCCATCCGATGATAGTTTGAAAAACAACGATTTTATCATCGATAAAAGAGATGCCGTGATTAGCGGGATAGTGGTAAATATGAAAGGAGTGCCTATTCAAGGTATCACCCTTTTTACCGATATCGGCTGGTATAGCGCGGTTAGCGATGAAGAGGGAAGATTCGAATTTCATATAAGCGATAAAAAGCTTTTCGATAAAGATATAAAAATTATTGCATACGATAGCGCCGACGCGACAGAAGCTCTAGCGGAATATACTCTTCCTAGACAATTGCAAAAAGGCGTCAATGTAGATATCGCGGAGATAACTATCAACGATAATCTTCCTCCGGTCATAGATTCCGTTGCGACTACTACCGCGATGCTTGATCAACCGATGGTTATATCCGTAAAAGTTCATGATCCGGAAAACGATGCATTAAAAACGGTTGTAATATATAAAAATCGCGAGTTTGTTTTACAAAACGG
>JALWKJ010000197.1 GCA_027081495.1 Campylobacterales bacterium
ATCATGAGCGCCCTCACAGTGCCCTTTGCTATCAGCCACCGGCAAAGGTTTCAGGCAGACAAAATGCTGCCTGATATACAATCAAAGACTAACTTTGGAAATGGTACTACTTTTGGGTGCAGGTCACAATTATATAGACTCCTGGAAATTTAATATCTTCAGCATTGTTTTTATTTTTCCATTTATACCAAATTGAAAACTTTTCTATATCCATATATCTTTCTTTCAACTAATGCATCAATATGGCTAATAAGTTCCCATTAGAGATACTTATTAGCTTCTATGATTTGTTAAGTATCTACATTATATTTTGAGTATCCCATTTTTTTAGTTCAGCATTTAAATCTTCATTAAAAATGTCAGGATATTCATTCTTTGGAGTATAATCCATATGGTAGAACTCTCTTTCAAAATTTGTTACTACTTTGGCTCTTTCTGAAGCAAGTCTTGCAATTTTATATTTTTTTATTGCTTCAATTAATAATGTATTTGAGATTATTATGGCACTTAAAATAACAATATATGAGATTATTGTAAAAAACTTAAAAAAGATTGATTGACTTGAAAAAATAGAAGTTATTGAAAGTAGTAGAATTATTCCTGCTATGATAAAAATACTTTTTAATAGGTTGAAAATAGCATCCATTTTATAATTTAATATATTGTTTGAGTTTGTTGATACAGATACAACCTCGTTTAAAAAATTTAATCTTTTCTTCTCAGTTTTTGTTTTTTGTGATCTTGACAATTTAGATAGGAATGAATTAATATATGGTGTAAGTAAGTTTGCCAAAATAGATAATAATAATGAACCAAGTGTTGAAAAAATCCAAAATGCTGGTTCTTGTAAAAATTCAGATAACGACATATCATTCCTTTTTTTTATTTTTTAGTACCTTTTAAAAAAGGTATTATGTTTTACATATTTTCTACTGATATAATGGAAATGGTTCAATATCATAAAATATTTTTTTTACTTCTCATGATAAAGTTTGAGCAGTATACCTAACTATTTATACTCTAAACATAATACCAAAACCATACTAATCAGATACTTTTATATTAACATAAGAAATATGTAAATAATCGTGAGAAATAATAATTAATATTTCAAAATGAAAGACTAATGCAAGAATAGTCAAAAATATATTACAATAACCCTGTCAAAATAGTCATAATATATGCAATTTTAATGTTATGTTTAGATAAACAGTAAATAATCCATTATTTGTGCAAAGTGTTCATTGTACAGGATATTGCATGTGTCAGAAAAAAAGCGTCCTATTTAGATGGAAAGCCTGAGATAGAACCGTTTTTGACTTATCTTGCTACAAACAAAAAAGTTTCACCAACGACACAAAACCAAGCTTTTTCGGCGATTTTGTTTTTATACGGAGAAATTTTGGGTATGATGATAAAATCCACGCCTAAAAGGATATAAATTTGTTACAAACTCTCAAATCTCATACAAAGTACATCTTTTATCTTCTTTTGTATTTTTGTGTTATCTATAGTTGTGAGTTTTTTTATCAATCTCTTTTTAGAAATCGTGCGTATTTGTTGACAAAGCAAAATAGATGGTTTTTGAAGCTCATTTTCAAGCAAAACTTCATTGGGATAGATTTTTCTTCCTTTTTTTCGTGAAGTGATAGGGATGATCGTTACGATATCCAACATATTTTCGTAATCGTTTGAGATGATTAAAACCGGTCTTACCCCTTCTTGTCCTCGTCCCAAAGAGGGATTTAAATCGGCTAGATAGATATTATATTGATTCATAAATCTTTCTCAAAATCACTATATTTAAAAGCCTCTTCTATCTCTTTCATATCTTTTATATAAAGTTCATCTTTTGACGCCTCTATCATCGCTTGTTTATAATGCTCCTTTTTTTGTTTGTCGATTAACAGTTCTAAAGCATTTGATACAAGCTCCGAAAATGATTGATATTGTCGCGTAATTTGGTTTAACTCCAATTTTTTATACAGTTCATCATCAAGCGTGATAGTTTTTCTTAACATCATGCACTCCTTAATCATACTGATATCATACTATATGTCATATAAAAAAGCGGTTAAAATTGCAATCCCATGTCATTCTCTTTGAAGCAAAATTATTGCATTAAAAAGTTTCTAAAAAAACTCTTTTTTGTCGATATAGTTAAAAAAGGAGTTTTATGAAAATATTTGCCGCTTTTTTTCTTTTGAGTATATTTTATTCTCCATATGTAAATGCAAAAACCGTCGATATCAGAAACTCTATGGCAAATATTGTAAACAAAGCTTTTTTCGCACAGGCGCAAAACGATAAGGTCATAGCTTATGCGGCGAAAAACAAGGTTTATTCACAGCAAATAGCAAAAGACGCCGTACTCATAGTCTCTCATATACGCAGCGAAGAGAATTATGCCCAGATGTTAAACGCGGCGAAAAATTTTGATATGTTTCTCGACTCGCTCTTTAACGCAAATGAAAAGCTCGGTATAAAAAAAGCGACCGATCCGGCTGTCTTAAAAGAGGCAAACGAGATATTGAGCGAATGGAAAATATTTTATCCGTTTGTCGTGAAGTTTTTTAAAAACGGTGAAGTCAATCCTGATTCTTACAGATACATACTCGATAACAATGAAAAACTTTTACGACTCTCTCATAAATTGACCCAAACATTAAAAAGTAAAAGAGTAATGGATACTACGCTAAATAAAGTGGTCGAACACTCTTTAAAGATCGTTGACCGCCAGCGGATGTTAACCCAAAAAATGTTTAAAGAGAAACTTCTCATCTATAACAATATCGACAAAGCAAGAAATAAAATCCGTATCAAAGGAAGCATAATACTTTTTGAAAACGGTTTAAAAGGTTTGCTGCATGGAGATAAAAAAAGAGGTCTTATTCAAGTGACTAACGACAAAATCTATAAAAAACTTCAAACGGCATGGCGATTGTGGAGAGCCGTAGAGAAAATTTACAGAAATCCAAATCCCTCAAAAGAGGATATTTTGAAACTTGCAAAATACGAACCCAAACTTCTAAAAATCTCGAATGAACTCGTAACTTCGATAGAAGAGTCTTTGGGAATATTATAGGAGTCGATTTATGAAAAAAAGAGTTTTGTTTTTTGTCTTGCTTTTTATAACGGTCGTAAACGCTAAAGAGTATGACCTTGTTACGGGGCTTGCGATAGACGAAGGTATAGATGAGATAAAAGAGAACTGTACGGTTTGTCATCCCGGAAGATTTATAGTCGTAAACGGAGGCGATAGGGAGTTTTGGAAGTATAAGATAAGCGTCATGCAAAAAGGCTTCGGTTTGTGGGATCTTGATAAAAAAACCAAAAATAAGATAATAAACTATCTTTGTAAAAATTATCCCCAAAAAACGAATGTGGATGTTGACAGATAAGATCGACTTTCGATGCCCTTTTGGAAGTGTTTTGGTACCGTATAACACTTCCTATCGATATCATCGATCTTTAGACATTGAATCTAAAATGCATCACATCTCCGTCTTGGACGATATACTCTTTTCCTTCAAGTCTCATTTTTCCGGCTTCTTTGCTTCCTTGCTCGCCTTTATAGGTTATAAAATCCTCATAAGATATCACTTCGGCGCGAATAAAACCTTTTTCAAAATCATTGTGTATGACCGAAGCCGCTTTCGGAGCGCTCCAGCCGCTTTTGATAGTCCATGACCTAACTTCTTTTACGCCGGCGGTAAAGTAGGAGATAAGACCTAGCTTGTTGAAAGCTATTTTTATGATTTGTTCAAGCCCGCTTTGTTTTACTCCAAGTTCCGTCAAGAACTCTTTTGCTTCTTCATCTTCAAGCCCTACGAGCTCCTCTTCTATGCTAGCACAGAGTTTTATAACCTTTGAGTCGGTTTTTGCGGCATGCTCTTTAAGCGTTTTTACAAATTGATTATCTTCCAAAAGCCCGTCTTCATCGGTATTTGCCGCATATATGATCTCTTTGTTTGATAAAAATCTAAGCTCCTTGTCAAGTTCTTTGAAATCCTCGTCATCTTTTTTTTCAAAAGTACTTACCGGTTTTAATTCTTCAAGATGCGCTTGAAGTGAAAATAGAAGTTCGAGTTTCGACTTTGCGGACTTTTGGGTTTTTGCCTCTTTTTGAAGTTTGGCGATCTTTTTTTCGAGTTGTTGTATATCCGCAAATATTAGTTCGCTTTCGATAATCTCGATATCTCGCAAGGGGTTTATACTACCTTCGACATGAGTTATATTTTCATCTTCAAAACATCTTACCATATGAAGAATCACTTCAACTTCTCTTATATTTGAGAGAAATTTATTTCCTAGTCCCTCTCCTTTGCTAGCGCCCTTTACAAGTCCCGCGATATCGACAAAATCTATCGTCGAGTATTGGATTCGCTGTGGGTTTACGATTTTTGCCAATTCTAAAAGTCTGGGATCGGGAACGGGAACCACCGCTTTGTTGGGTTCGATCGTGCAAAAAGGGTAGTTCGCCGATTGTGCGTTTTGAGCCTTTGTAAGAGCGTTGAAAGTTGTCGATTTTCCGACATTGGGAAGTCCTACTATTCCTACGGCAAGTCCCATCAATGATCCTTTTTATGATGTTTTGATTTTTTGTTCGCTAAATCTTTCATCCAGTAAAGCGCCATTCTTACACCGGCTCCCGTAGCTCCGGATTGATTGTATCCCCAGCTTTTTTCAACATATGCCGGACCGGCTATATCGAGATGAAGCCATTTGTCTTTGTACTCGTCTTGGACAAAGTTGTCCAAAAACAGAGCCGCCGTTATCGCGCCGCCGTATCTTGAGGCGCTGATGTTCGAGATATCGGCTATCTGACTCTTTAGAAGCTTTTTTAGATACCTGTTAAAAGGTAGGGAAGCTATAAGTTCGCCGCTTTTATTTGCGGCGCTCATGTAAGAGTGTTTTAATTCGCGACTATGTCCCATTACGCCGGTGGTGTACTCTCCTACGGCTACTACGCAAGCGCCTGTTAAGGTTGCGTAATCAAAAAGAAAATCCGGTTTTTGTTCGGTCGCGTAACATAAACAATCGGCAAGTACGAGTCTGCCTTCAGCGTCCGTGTTTCTTACTTCTATGGTTTTTTTGTTTTTTGCGACAAGTACATCGTCGGGCTTATAGGCGTTTGCTCCAATCATATTTTCGCAAGCTCCCACAATCGCCTCTACTTCAAAAGGAAGTTTCATTCTTGCCGCTCCCTCAAGTATCGATATAACGGCGGCGGCGCCGCTTTTATCCGCTTTCATAGAAACCATATGTTGGCTTGGTTTTAGACTAAGACCCCCGCTGTCGTAAGTTAAGCCTTTTCCTACAAAGACAATCTTTTTTTCTGAATTTTTAGGCTTGTATTTTAGATGTATCAGTCTCGGTTTATGAACGCTTGCTCTTGAAACCGCCAAAAATGCCCCCATCTCCTGCTCTTTTAGGAAATTTTCATCACCTACGAAACAAGTGACATCTTCAAGTTCATTTGCTAGGTCGATAGAGTATTGCGCAAGAAGTGCCGGAGTCATGTCGTCGGGTGGAGTGTTTACTATCTCTTTTGCTCTATTTGTTACTTCGGCTATAATTTCCGCCTCTTTAACGGCGGCTATCGCGGGATCGATATTTAGCGTTTTTTGGGCGTAATCTTCAAGAGATATGATGAACTCTTTGATATTTAACTCGTTTTTTTCACTTTTGTATCTTTCAAATTTATAAGTTCCAAGAAGCGCCCCCTCGACGATCGCTTTGGTGTTTGTTACGGGACAATCCTTTATATATGAGGCGATTTTCACGCTTTTATAATCGCAGTTTGCTATCTTTTTTAAAGCCGCTGCTACAGATATCCTTATCTCATCTCTCTCAAGAGAGTCAACGCCCGTATAGACTCTGTGTTGATGCGGCAAGAATGCGCACTCTTCAAGTTTTCCTTCAAATTTTAAAGTTTTAAGATCTTCTTTATCTTTTACCCATTTATGATTTGTATCTTTGTTTACGACGATAACGATTTCGCAATCGGCATTTATGTCGTCTATTTTATTTTCTTTGACAATAAATTTCATTTTTTACCTCTTCTTTCTAAATTTTTTTCTATCTGTTTTGTGAAACGATACGCTCCGTATAAAAACGACGCCATTATCGGCAGAGCAAGATACCAATGCTCTTTTGCGCTTTTAAGAAGAGTCAATATGTACTCTCCGAAATAGTAGGCGGGTAAGATTGTAAGCGCAGCCCACACCCAAGCGCTTAAAAGATTTATAAACGCATATGTTTTTGCGTCATATCTCGTCAGACCTATCGACATGGGAATTACGGTTCTTAAACCGTAAAGATAGCGTTGTATAAATATAATAGGCCAGCCGTATTTTTTTAAAAGCAGATGCGCCACGGCAAACTTTCGTCTATGTTTTCTCATTTTTTTATGTATATATTTTTTTGAGTATCTACCCGTATAAAAGTATAGCTGATCTCCCGTAAATCCTCCAAGACCCGCCACAAATATTGCCGGAAAAAGGCTCATATCTCCGGTATGACATAAAATCCCCGCCATTATAAGCCCCATCTCTCCCTCGAGAACACTCCAGAAAAAGAGCACGATATAACCGTATTCTCTCAGTAAAGATATAAGCGTCTCTTCCAAAGGTTACGATATCCTAATCAAAATGCAGCAAATCTTTTGCCTGCATCATATCTTTATCGCCTCGTCCCGAGAGATTTACGATAATGAGTTTATCTTCTATAGTCTCTTTGGGCGCTTTTTTCAACCAAGCGATTGCGTGAGAACTCTCAAATGCGGGAATGATGCCTTCGCATTTGCTAAGCCACACAAAAGCGTCAAGCGCCTCTTTGTCCGTTATAGAGTCGTATCGCGCGGCTCCTATCTCTTTTAGATACGCGTGTTCGGGTCCGATACCGGGATAATCGAGTCCCGCCGAGATAGAGTGGGCTTCTAATATCTGTCCATCTTCATCCTGAAGAAGATAGCTCATTTGTCCATGAAGAACTCCGGGACTTCCTTTGGCTAGACTCGCTCCGTGTTTACTGTCTAGTCCGAGTCCTCCGGCTTCTATGCCTATACAGGTTGTCTCCTTATCTTCTAAAAAATGGTTAAAGATTCCCATAGCGTTACTTCCCCCGCCGATACAGGCTACGACGAAATCGGGAAGTCTGCTTTCTAGCTCCAAAATTCTCGATCTCGCTTCATAGCCGATTATGGATTGGATATCTCTTATCATCATGGGGTAGGGGTGGGGACCGGCGACCGTGCCTATGATATAGTATGTATCTCTGGCATTTGTAACCCAGTGGCGAATCGCGTCGTTCATAGCGTCTTTTAGAGTGCGGCTTCCGCTTGTAACCGAGTGGACATTTGCTCCTAGAAGTTTCATTCTAAAGACATTTAACTCTTGTCTTTTGACATCTTTTTCACCCATAAAGATATCGCACTCAAGTCCAAAAAGTGCGGCGACGGTGGCGGTGGCGACGCCGTGTTGTCCCGCGCCCGTTTCCGCTATGACTTTTTTCTTACCCAATCTTTTTGCCAAAACGGCTTGAGCTACGGTATGGTTTATCTTGTGCGCACCCGTATGGTTTAGATCTTCTCTTTTTAGATAGACTTTAGCGCCGCACTCTTTTGAGATATTTTCCGCAAAATAGAGTGGATTTGGACGACCGACATACTCTTTATAGTAGTAGTCGATCTCTTTCCAAAACTCTTTATCGAAGCGAAATTTTTTATAGTTTTTATCAAGCTCTAAAAGAGCCGGCATAAGAGTTTCAGGCACATATCTGCCTCCGAAAATCCCAAAATGTCCGAGCTCGTTTGGATCATGCGGCGAAGGTTTGGGTATATACATATCAGTCGATCTCCAGTACCGAATAAACGGGAGTTATCTTTTTTAGTTCTTCATCTCCTCTTAAAAAGGTAAGGTTTATTACAAAACAAGCTTCAATACACTCGGCTCCCGATTTGTCTATGAGATTTGCCGCCGCATTTGCCGTACCTCCCGTTGCTATGAGATCATCTATGAGAAGGACTTTGGGTTTTTCTTTATCGCACTTAAAGGCGTCTATATGTATCTCTATTTCGTCAAAGCCGTATTCTAACGCATATTTTTCGCCTATCGTAGTATATGGAAGTTTTCCATGTTTTCTGATAGGAACAAATCCTTTTTTTAGCCTATCCGCAAGCGCCGAACCGAAGATAAAGCCGCGACTGTCTATACCCGCTATAAAATCTATCTCTCTTTCTTCATATCTCTCTTTTAAATGATCCATCAAAAAACCGAACGCCTTTGGATCTTTTAAGAGTGTAGAGATATCTTTAAATACGATTCCGGGTTTTGGAAAGTCCTTTACATCTCTGATAGAATCCAAAAGAAACGCTTTGTCTTCGGGCGTGAGTGTTTTCATGAGAATACCTTTATTTGAATATTGCAAATTTTAGCACCAAAAAACCGGCGGTCATAATTCCAAATGCGATGTAGCCTATCATTTCTATTTCCATGTTTTCTCTCCTCGTGTTTAAATAAGCGCTTCGATCTTCTCTTCAAGCTCTTTGATTTTTTGCTGAAGTTGATCGTTTTCGAGCTTTTGTTGAGAGTGTCTGGCTCGAAGCGTTTTTATGTTATTTTTCGCTTTGTCCAACTCTTCGGTTAAAATATCGATATTTCCTATCGCTCTTTGCAGTTGTTGGCGATATTTTCTGATCATCAGTTTACTTTCGTCGATATTGGTTTTTTTAATCTGGTTGATATTTAACTCTCTTTTGTAAAGCGTTTTATAGTAATTTAACATGACCGTCAGATATATGATTATAAAAATAAAAATAGTATATATAATCCAATCCGTAATCATAACTTAAGGCTCGATTTTCGCTACCCGCTGGGAATGCCTGCCGCCTTCAAAATTCGTTTCGCTCCAAGCCTTTAGGATAGATTCTATAACGCCCATTCCTACGACCCTTTCTCCAAAACAGAGCACATTCGCGTCATTGTGGGCTCTTGCCATCTTTGCCGTGTAGGCGTCATGACATAAAGCGGCTCTAATACCTTCGTGTTTGTTGGCCGCAAGACTCATCCCGATACCCGTTCCGCATACTAGTATGCCGAAACTCCCGCTATCCGCCAAAACGGCTTCGCTCAAAAGATGGGCATAATCGGGGTAATCTACTCTTTGCGCGGACGACGGACCTAAATCTTCTATATGATGACCGAGATCTTTGATTATTTTTTTGACACTCTCTTTTACGGCAAATCCCGCATGATCTGTTGCGATATAGTATTTCATATATTCTCTTTGTATGTGAAATTTCTTTTATTATATCAAATAGTAGATAAAAAGGGAGGTTACAAGATGAGCGAACGCCCATCTTGCAACTATTCAAAATATGAAAGTATTTTGTTTTTGTCCTCTTTTATGAGGTTTAGTTTGATGTTTTTTGCTATTAGATCTCGCGTATCCGGATTTAGCGATTCTATGAGTTGATTGTTTGACTCTTTAGCAAAAGCCAAAAACAGTCGTTTCGGTTTTTCGTTTTTCACAATGGAGTCTATGTCGCTTGCTATATCTTTGATAGTCCTTTTTTCGATTTGATCTTCAAGTTTATTGTCTTCTAAATTTCCACCTTTGAAATTTCCGGCTTTGTCGCTAACGAGTTCGCTGATCTTTTTATGAGTAGCGATATAATCCAGATCGTTTACGATTTCAAGAGAGTGGGAAATTTTCAATTCATTGCCGACTATACCTTCGTGTTTTTTGACTCTAAAAACTTTCAGTTCTCCCAAGTCCGCGACAATGATCAAAGTGTTGTCGAGTTTCATAGCTTCCTCCTTAAGTGATTTGTAAAATTATAAAATATTTCATCTTCATAAGATGTTAAAGCATAGCTAATTTTTCATATTCTCGTAACTCTTTTTTTGCAATATCATATCCGTAATCTATAATTTTGGCCGCTTTGTGAAATTCGTAAAATCCGCATAGATTTTTCGGTATGTTTATGATGATATCGGGTTGATGAGCCGCGAGTTCGTAACGAGTGATGAGATTTTGCATCGTTTCAATGGTTTTTGAGACGATAGTAAAGTAGTTCATCTCTTCGTTTTCCTCTTTGGAAAAGAGATTTTTTTGTATGAATTCCGAGATTTTTGCCTGGAGGGTATCTTCTTCATGAGTGTTTTGCACAAAATCGTCGGCTCTTTTTTCGCCGTTTAGATTTACGGCGATCAGCAGATCGTTGGTATCCGACAAAAGAGGGACGGTGGGCAGGGGATTTAGTATGCCTCCGTCAACGAGTAGTTGTTTTCCTTCCCCTTGGGGAGTGAAAACCGTCGGTATGGCGATAGACGCGCGGATAGCTTTGAGTAACTCTCCCTCTTGAAACCAAACCTCTTTTTGAGTGTTCAAATCCGTGGCAACGGCCGTAAAATCAATTGGCAAGTCTTCTATTTTGACATTTTTACCCACTAGAGTCTCGAGCACATCAAAGACTCTGTCTCCTTTTATGGCGCCGGTAGAGGCAAATGAAAAATCGACCAATTTAAGTACCGAAAATATATCAAGAGAGAGTACCCACTCTTTATAATCTTTTAATTTGCCACAGGCGTAAAGTCCTCCGATTAGCGCTCCCATAGACGATCCTGAGATCGACTTTATCTCGTAACCGTTTTTTTCCAGAACTTCGATAATGCCGATGTGAGCATAACCTCTAGCTCCACCGCTGCCCAGAACCAGGGAGATGGTCTTTTTCATATTCGCTTGCCTTAGAGTTAAGATGCGACTATTTTACGAAAATTTATCTTTATTTTTGGGATTTATAAAGTATCTCGAGAATAGCTACGGCGATAAGCCGGGTTCTGTCGCGGGTGATTATTTATCTTGTATCTTTTTTACAAAAGATCTTTAGCAAAGCGCCAATATTATGAGACTTTTACCATGCGCTTCTTGCTGCAGGTTGGGTTTACCCGGCTGTTTGAATCGCTTCAGACACCGGTGAGCTCTTACCTCGCCCTTTCACCCTTACCGTCAAAAAATTCGACGGCGGTTTACTTTCTGTTGCACTTGCCCTCGGGTTACCCCGGCCATCCGTTAGATGGAACCTTGTCTCAATGCAGCCCGGACTTTCCTCTGGCATTGCCAGCAATCACCTGCCGTAGCTTGGAGGTATTATACCATAAATATACGATATTCGTTAAGATAAGTAGCAAAGCGGCCAACCCTATATCTTTTTATTGAAAAAAAGATATTAAAAGCTTGAATTAATGTTAAAATTATAAAACATTAAATGTATATTAAGGAGAGACAGAGATGTTTAGAGGACAAAAAATTATTGCTCTTTGTATAGCGATGATGATAACGGCGTCATCATCGTTTGCATTTGAGCACCTTAAAACTCTTAAGGAGTTTGAAAAAAGGATAAAAAAAGGTAATGTTATAATCGAGTTTTACGCCCCTTGGTGCGAGCCTTGCAAAGAGATGAAAGCGAATCTAAAAAAAATTGACAAAAAAAGAGATAAAATCAGAATTTATCAGGTAAATATTGAAAAAAGTCAGGATATTGTCGATAAGTACGGTACGCCTCAAGTCCCCGCGATTTTATATATAAAAGATGGAAAAATCTTACAGGGGTATATAGGTCTTAAGCGGATGAAAGAGTTAAAAAGCGATATCA
>JALWKJ010000198.1 GCA_027081495.1 Campylobacterales bacterium
TTTATAGATATAGAGAAAAAATCTATTTTTTAAAAGCAATAGATCGTCAAAAATCCTATAATCGTCGGCTTGTATATATCGATATAGCTTTTTAAATCTAAAAAAAGTAAAAAGAGGCGAAATAATAGGATCGGTAGTGATGATAAAATCTTCTTTATGGTATCTCTTTAGATAAGAAAACATTTTATATATATTTAAAAGCTTTTTGAAAATAGAAGAACTCGTTTTCCCTACTTTCACGATTTTGATATTTTCATCGATAAAAAACCCGCAGTCGCTCTTTACATTCGGCATGACGAATATGATCTCATACTCTTTGACCAAAATATTCGAAAGTTCGACGATAACCCGCACGCCGCCGCCCGTTTTTAACTGAGGCAGTACGAAAACTATCTTCTTTTTAACGCGGCTTTTATCGCTCAAATCCTGCCTCCGGTTGAAATACTCATAAATTGCGGCGAGAGTTTCTCTAAAATTTTATATATCCGTATCGTGATGAAGATCGTCAAAAAAACACAGCCAAAATATAATAAAAACACGGAAAAATCGCCTAAGTTCGCGAAAGCTCCAAAAAGCGTCTTTCTCAAAATCGAAAGTAACGGCTCGTGTAAAGCATATACAAAAAAACTATATTTTGCAAGAGATATCAACCTTTTTTTTACTTTTTTTCTCTTTAAAAGATATTTTGTAACCGTAAAAGCGGTAACGACTCCTAAAAGTATGGAAATATTATGAACAAACTCGTTATGTGTCGATACATCCGCGAATGAAACCGCGATATAGCCTATTATAAATAAAAAAGCGTATCTGTCGCTTTTAGAAAAGTCATATCTTATTATCCCCAGATACGCGCCGATACAAAAGAAAAAAATCGAGGTGGAACTTATCTGAATATAAGATAAATGAAGCAGATCAAAAAACCACACGATAAACAAAACGCCTAAAAAAGCGTAAGAGAATCTTTTTAACAAAATATACGCAAGAGGTGAAAAGATTACGATAAAAATCAAATCGCGAATAAACCAAAACTGATACGCGACGGGATATTTAAAATCTCCAAGCCCGAAAAAAAGCTCTACCATCTGTAAAACATCAAGCTGCATTACCCACGGTCTCTCTCCGTTAAAATAGTGCAAAGTAACCGGTAGAGTCTGCGCAAAAGCATAAAAGATAAAAATAATAATATTCCAAAAAACAAACGGCACGAAAAGCGTATAAAATCTTGAATGCAGCTTTTTTATAAATCCTTCTTTCGTCGGAGTTAAATTGCAAAAAAACAGATATCCCGAAAGCACGAAAAAAAGCGGCACGCTTACACGGGAGAGAGTATTTGAAATATAATCGGCTACGATAGAATAAAAACCAGAAAGCCCCGACGCACCGTTAAAATCTATCTCGTTTGTATATATATGAATAAACAAAATACCGACAATCAAAGGAAAACGAAGCATCTCGATTCTTTGAGAGAGCAAAGAGTCATGCCTTAGCATTTTATCCCCTTGATCTTTTGCTCTTTATACGCAAGATTTTCGGTCATTTTGGAAAATCCGTAAGAGATCCCGAGCATCAAAAAAAACTCTTCCGAAACGACGGGATTGGTCAAACCGAAAAAGAGAAAAAACAGAGGTATCACCATCGTTAAAAAAAGCCTGTTGTCAAAAGAGAAATAAAACACGACCAGCAGATATATCACTCCCAAAAAGGAAGCCTGAAGCCAAATATCGAGAAAAATATTATTTATACTTCCCGAATCGGCGCCCACGCCTAAAATATTCAATCCGGCAAAATAGACCTCCACAAATCCGAATCCATATCCCCCAAAATAATTCGATTTTTCTATAAGCTCCCAAGCGATCGCAAACTGAGGACCTCTTTCGTGTTTTAGTTTATACTCGAACATATCCATCGTAATAATGGGTTCGGGCGAGAAAGAGTTGTAAACAAAAAATAAAATCACAAGCATTAACGCCGCGACTATCAGATAAAAAGCCTTTACTTTTAAAAACTTCGCAAGCAAGGGATCTTTTTTTAAAAGCTCGTCGCTATAGTAAAAGTTGCTTCTAACCACTCTCAAATACGCCTTGTATAGTAAAAGAGAAGTCATGATCATCACAAGAGCCAGCCAGATAGTCTTGTTTTTGGAAAGTACTATCATATAAAGAACTAAAAAATAAAGAAGATAGTTATAACCTCTTTTGGCAAACCAAATGTTATACTCAAAACGAATCAAAACCGACATAAGCGCTGCCGAGCCGACTATGATCGCCAAAGCTCCCGCCTCGTAAAAAGTTCCTTGAAAAGGTAAAAATTCATCTCCCCAGCCAAACTCCCTAAAGTGAACGAATTTTTCAAGAACATCCATAGGAAGAGGAAGATACATAACCGCAAACCAGCTTATGACATAAAACAGAAGCGACAAATCCAAAACGGAGACTATCTCTTTTATCGATAATTTTCTAGTCATCGCCGCCGCTACATAATAAGTCGTCGGATAGATAAAAATAAATTTTATAAACCTGTTTGTCTCCTCTACTTTCTCATAAGCGGAGTTTAGACTCACAAGAGTCAACACGATACCGCCGACGATAAGAGTAAAAAGTATTTTAAAATCTATTTTTTTATGAATCGCATCGTCGGCAAAAAGCACGACAAATGTAAAAAGCAGAAGAATCTGCTCAACTCTTGCGCTCTGCATAACCTTTATAACGGGCAGAGCGAGAAAAATAAAAATAAAAAGATATAGATAAAAATATACTCTTTGCAACTGAACCTCTGGTTAAAAATAGACTATTCATATGTTTTTCAATCCTTTTTGGATCGAATTTTTTTTCGATGTTTTATAAAATATATACGATCTACATACACTTTTTCGACATCTTCATTTCCCGCCGGCGCAAGCCAGACGCTTTTAGCTTTTGTTCTTTTAGTATCGATCGTACCGATTTTAACGCTTTTATATTTATCATCCTTAAACTGCCCGACAACCGCGCCGCCTTTTATAAATGTCGGATATATTCCGTAACTTAATACCTTTTTGGTACGATCAGCCGACTTGCCGCTTTGTTTTTGGATCTTGACATCCGCGTAAATATCCCACTTTCCTTTAGGAATATCTCTTAGCGGAAGCGAAAATCCCCACTCGCGGCCGCTTGCATCCATAACCGCGCTTATGCCGTCGCTTGCGGCGCTATCTTCTACTATATCGGCACAACAAAGTTCTAGTTGAAACTCTTGATAGGAAAACCACTCTTTTTTCTTTTGAAGTTTTTTCGCAAGAGCCGGCACTCTCTCTGTCATGCGGTTAATATCGATAATTTTCAATATATTTTCTATCTTTACACCTTCGCTAAAAGCCGTGATTTGGGGATGACTTCGCAAATAGCTTTTGAACCTCTTTTTCACCCTATCCTTCTCTTTAAAATCGGCTCCTCTTATCAAACGAATATAATCGATACCTAAAAACAGTTTAAGCACATGATCATAGTAAGAAGAGTTTTTATCTACCTTGCTAAGCGCCGAAGTTAAGATTTTATCCAGTTTTTGAAGATTTTCGTTTGAAAGATATTTTGAGTCTATAGATGTTTTTACCAAAAGTTTGTCGCCGCTTTTTTCCAACATCTTTTCGACGGCGAATATATATTTTTGAACTTCTTGCGACGCGCCGGCATAATAGAGATCGCAAAACTCTCGTATCAACCGTTTCAAATCAAGAGAAGGATTCCACAAAAGTCTTGAAAAAACCCAGACCCGAAGATTCGCCAAATCACCCCCGTATGTATCGTAACTACCCTGTAAAAACACCCCTTTTATATATTTTTGTTTCGAAAATTCTTTTATATCGTCGTTTAAAGCCTTTAAATTCGGATATGCGAACATGTAGCCGCTAAAATTTACTATATAGTGCCAGATGAAAACGGTGTCGCTTTTTTTGCCCCATCTTTTTAGATATTTAAATAAATAAAGATTCTCTTTGGAGTTTAAAGGCTTCGCGAAATTCGCTTCGATCGGCGCGTACATAACTCCCAAATTTTTCGGAACTCTTTTTTTATCAAAAGGCGGCTTTTTACTCCAGAGATACGCTTGATGCAAAAACCTGAAATCGGGATGTTTTTTTGCGATATACGAAGTATAATCTAAAAATATAGAAGATGGAGTTTTGCCGGCTTTTACGCCCTTTTTGCATACCGAGCCTCTATCTTCATGCTCTAAGACTATATATTTTTGAGCTTCGTTGTCCAGTGAAGAGAGCTTTTTAGTGAGATTTTTCGAAGCTAGTTTTTTTACTTTTTTGTTTGCGAAATCATACTGTCCGCCGCATTTGTACTTTTGCCCCAAAAGTTCCCCTGAAGTAAAAGTATAAATTTTTACACCTTTTGTATATATCTCTTCGGCGACATCGTTATCGGCTCTGTGACCGAGTCTTCCGTTTAAAAGATTTTTAAACGAAAAAACGGGATCGTCGCTCTCTTTTATAAATATCTCCCTATAATCGAACCGCGGCTCTTGTTTGTCGTAAATATCGCCGAGATCTTTTCTTTGAAATTTCGGTACGAACTCAAAATCTTCCGCTAAAAATCTGCATCCCAAATATCGATCTAAAAAATAATATACTCCATACAGCACGCTTCTGTCGTTCGAACCTATTATGACGAGATTTTCACCGTCGCTTTTTATGATAAAACCGTCGTCTTTAAGCCTTCCCACCGGAAGCTCGATAAGAGAGATCGAAGCGTTTGTCTCGGGCGATCCATTTAAAATCGGCGGCTTTTGACCCGTGATTTTTTCCAGATAATAGGAAAGATCGTTTGCCGCGATATCAAAAATATGACCTTTTTCTTTAACGATAACCAAACCCGGCTTTATCTCAAAAGCGCTCAAAAACAGCGGAAACAAAATAAACAAAAAAAGTTTTGCCGATTTTTTCATGATCAATCCTTTTTATATCACTTAAAAGGCTATTATAACAATAAAAGAAAAAAATCAGATAGTTTCGGTAAACTTATTGACAGATAAAAACCAAAAGGTACTTTCTTAGTATGCCCGTAAACATTTATATCTCTATCATATCTCATGATCAACACGAACTCATCGAAGAAAATTTCAGTAACTTTCCCAAACAAATCGACGACTTTAATATAAAGCTCTCGATTCTCGATAATACGGGTTCAAAAAAGTTAAAGGAGTTTTGCAAAAAAAGCGATCTCTTTTATCATAAAAACGATACTCCAAAAGGCTTTGGAGAAAACCACAATAAAATGTTTTCACTTCTTGATATAAAAGATAAAGATATTTTCATAGTCTGCAACCCCGACATAAAAATAGAACCCTCGCAACTCAAAATTCTCGTAGAAAATTTCGCTAAAGAGAAAATCGACATAGGCGCTCCAAGATCATATCTGGATAAAAAAAGCGGATTTCTCGACTATCCCGATAGGTATTTTCCATATCTTTTAAACTTTATCGTCTCTATCGCGACGGGAAAGAGACTTCACTACGGTAAAAACGACGATCAAGAGTATCCGCAGTGGGTATCGGGTTCTTTTATACTTTTTAAACCGAAAGTTTTCAGAGAGCTTGGAGGTTTTGACGAAGATTATTTTATGTATTGTGAAGATATAGATATCTGTTTTAGAGCAAAACAAAAAGGTTACCTCATAAAACTCGATAAAAAAGCATACATAGAGCACAACTCGAGAATGGCGAGTCGAAAACTTTTATCTCAAAGCATCGTATGGCATATGAGATCCGCATGGAAATTTAGTATGAAATCAAAACGGATTTTCGGACTAAGCCTAGCAAAAAAGGCAAATAACCGATGAGTATCAAAAAGATCGGCATACTATGCGATGAAAGGTTGGATTTTTTTGAATACAATCTCTTTAAGGAGATAATGAATATTAAAAACATAGAGCTTCTTTTTATCGTTTGCGATCCGCAAAAAAATCGAAACTCTTTTACGAAAAAAGCGGCTGATTTTATCTTAAGATGCGAGCATAAAATCCTTTCATACTTTTTTGAGGAATTAAAACCTTTTTTAAAATCATACGATATATCCGAACTTTCCAAAACGCCTGCTACTTTACGAAAAGTAAGCGACATAGATTTGCTTTTGATTTTAAATCCTGCCGTTTCGTTGGATAAAAAGACGATAGATACTCCAAAAGACGGAATCGTAAGAGTTTTTTTCAACAAATACCGCCATATTCAAAAATATCCGATCGCGTTTTGGGAGATATATGAAAGAAAATCTTCAATAGGATTTTGTATAGAGCATATTTCTAAAAATATAAACAGAGTTCTTTTAAACGCAAATCTAACAACCCAAAGAACAATCACGCAAACTAGAATAAGAGTCCAAAAAGAGAGCTCTTTTTACATCAAAAAAATCTTAAGCGACTATGCGAAAAAAGAGTTTTTTGAAAAAAAAGACGATCCCAAGGTCTTCTCTTTGATGCAGCAAGAGTCTCCAAAACTCTTTCATCTAATCGGCTATATTTTAAAAACATGCGTTCTTTTTACGGATGTGGCGTTTAAGAGGCTTGTACTTAAAAAATACACCAGATTTTCGGTGGCTTTTTTAAAAAGCGACTGGCAAGACGCGAAACTATACGAAGCAAAAGAGATAAAACCTCCTCCTTTTCACTTTTATGCCGATCCTTTCGTATGGACAAGAGATAACAAGACGGTCTGCTTCGTAGAAGACTACGACTATAAACAAAACAGCGCCTGCATAAGCGCGGTGGAAATATATGAAGACGATAGCTATAAAATAGTAGGCGAGGTTATAAAAGAGCCTTTTCATCTCTCGTTTCCCTTTCTTTTCGAGTATGAAAAAGATCTTTATATGATCGTAGAGTCGTCCGCCGATAAATCGATCAGACTATACAAATGCATAAACTTTCCGACTAAATGGAGATTTGAAAAATATCTGATGCAAAATGTAAAAACGGCGGATACGATGGTTTTTGAGCATGAAAACAGATGGTGGATGCTGACGAATATGTCAACTCCCTCAAACGACGACCAGGCCGCCGCGCTATTTGCGTTTTATTCCGATTCGCCGCTTTCTCAAAAGTGGACTCCCCATGAAAAAAACCCCGTTGTCTTCGATAGCGACTGCGGACGAAACGCCGGTTTGCTCTTTAGCGAAAACAAAGAAATCTTCAGAGTAAGACAAAGACAAAAGTTTAATATATACGGCGCCGCTTTTTCTATAGCTAAAATCTTGAAACTCTCGCCTAAAGATTATGAAGAAAAAGAGATCTCATCTATACAACCCGACTTTTTTTTGAAACTAAAAGCTACTCATCATATGCACTCAAACAACGATATCACGGTAGTCGATTTCATGCGTCTTTTGAGATTGAATCCATAAAATCCGAAATAATCTCATAGAGATTCAATTCGCACCGGTTTAAATCTTCTCCAAAAGCTACGATACCCTCCTCATGCCCGCTCATGACGAATACCGGAAATTTTAAAGGATCTATATCTTTATAAACGGCTTTGATCTCTTTTATCATCTCCAAAGAGCCGTAGGGAACATCTTTTGTCTTTTTGTATCCGTTTTTGAGCATAAAATCCCATAAAATTTTACTATGCACATGAATAACCGCGCCTATTTTTTCACTCAAATCGTAAACGCTCCCGTGCGTTAGAGCTTCGCTGCTAGGCTTTGCCCCGCCGCTTGATTTTAGATAAAACTTTTCATCGTCAAAACTCTCTATGAGACTAAAATTTTCGGCTTTAAGATTTTTCAAATTTCCCGTTTGAGTTCCGGTTATAACGAAACTTTTTTTTGAAACTCTTTTGCTGATGTTGCCGTAACCTATACCCTCTTTTTCGCCTATGAGTTTTAACGCGAATACTCTTTTTCTAAGAATCTCTATATCTTTCCAGAGTTTGTACTCAAGAGGTTTTGAGAGAGTAAAGTCGAAATTGTACTTTATGACTCCGTCTATCATAAAAGATCGCCGTAAAGATTTTTTATCTCTTTTATATCCGCTTTACAAACTCCTCTTTCGGTTATAAGCGCCGTTATAAGCCTTGAGGGAGTTATGTCAAAACCGTAGTTTAAAGCGGAGAAATTATCCGGCATGATTTGTACTTTTACGATATCTCCGTTTTCATTCAACCCTTTTACGGACTTTATCTCATCTTCGTCTCTGATTTCGATGGGCATATCTTTGATCGCATCGACGATATCAAAATCAAATGTAGATGACGCAAGAGCTACAAAAAAAGGTATATCGTTGTCTTTTGCCGCAAGAGCTTTTAGATATGTGCCTATCTTGTTTGCGACATCTCCGTTAATACTTACCCGATCAGCCCCGGTTATGCAGACATCCACCATCTTTTGCCGCATAAGATAGCCTCCTGTATTGTCGGGTATGATCGTATAGTTTATGCCGCTTTGAGAAAGTTCCCAAGCCGTGAGATTCGCCCCCTGATTTCTAGGTCTCGTCTCATCGACAAAGACATGAACTTCAACCCCTCTTCTTTTAAGTTCGTAAATCGGCGCAAGCGCGGTTCCCTCATCTACTATAGCAAGCCAACCCGCGTTACAGTGGGTTAAAATATTTATGTCGTTTTTGCCCTTTTTTTTCATGATTTCTTCAAATAAATCGGCTGCGGATTTTGCTATATTTTGGGTGTTTTTCGCGTCTTCATCGCATATTAAAAGAGCTTCCTCTTTTAGGGTTGAAACCAAATCGTTTTTATTTGCGGATTTTGCTTTTTTTAACATTCTCTTTACCGCCCACTCAAGATTTACGGCCGTCGGTCTTGCGTTTTGGATGGATTTCGCGCTTTGGTAAAACTTCGTCATATCGTCTTTAAACTCTCTTGCGGCGAGATAAACTCCAAATGCTCCGCAGTTTCCGATAACCCCGGCACCCCTTACGGTCATATTTTTTATGGCGTCTTCACACTCTTTTGCGCTTTTTATAGCAAGACTCTTTTTTTCAAAAGGAAGAGCCCTTTGATCCAAAACGACCAAATTTCCCTCTTTATCCAGCCATAAGGCTTTATATCTTCCATTCACACTCTACTCCTTATAAATTTCGTCAACTCTTTTGGAGTTTTTATATTTTTATACTCTTTTATGAGCGAAATACCGATCTCAAGAGCCTTTAACGAAGCCCGCTTTTTTCTTGCTTTATCTTTTATGCCTCTTATCTCTTCTACGCCCGCTATGCCGAAAACCCTTCTTGCCATCTTTGCCCCGGCAAACCCGACGCTCTCTTTGAAGATAGATGTTAAAAACTCTTTTTTATACTCTTTTAGCGCATCATCCGCGATAAAACCCTTCGTAATAAGCGCGCTTGAGTCCGTATCGTCCCAAAGCTTTAAAAATTTTGATTCGAATTTTTCATATATTTGCAAAACGGTTTCTAAAATCCACTCTCGATACTCGTTGTCGTTTTCCAAAATAGCATGAGAGATATATGAGTTAAAAAGGTTCGCGACAAGAGCTCCTATATCAAAACCGAAAGGTCCAAAAAAAGCAAATTCCGGATCTATGATATAGGTTTCGTTTTCATTTATCATGATGGAGCCGGTATGAAGATCCGCGTGTAAAAGAGCGTCGCTTTTTGTCATAAAGATATATTTTAACTCTAAAAGATTTTTTCTAAAATCGCCTCTTTCAAAGAGTTCATCCGCCTCTTTTTTGCAATCTTCATCTATAAGGTTGCTTTCATGATTCATATACGCAAATGTAAAAACGAAATCCTCGGTCAATCTGCAAAGTTCTCGGTTTTGGTTAAATCGATCCATCAAAAGCCGTTTTTGCTCACTTTGAAGATATAAAGAGGAGGTGTAAAAAAGAGAGTTTGCGAGGAAATCGCTGATATGTTCGCTAAAATCGTCATAATATATTCCCTGCATCAACCCTTTTCTCATGATAATATGCTCGCCGAGATACTCCATAACCACGACACTCATCTCTTCATCGGCAAAATAGATTTTCGGAACATATTTTGGCGCCGTCAAAGCGTATTTTTGAAGCGCCCTTATCTCAAAAGTCATCCTCTCTTTTGAAAGAGCATACTCCTCTCCCGCACAGCGAAGATAAGGCACCGCTTGCTTTACTATAAGCGCCTTTTTAGGATCTTTTTTGCTCTTTACCACATAAACGAAGTTCAAATTTCCATCGCCTATCTCGCTGCTTACAAGCTCGTCGTCTTTAAAATAGTCTCTTATCTTATCGATACCGAGCAAGAAATCCCCGACACTCTTAACATCCAATATACGATACTCCATGATCTCTCCTAAAAAACTTTGTTTATATTATAGCTATAAAATCTTCTTGAAAAGTAACGATCGAATTTTTCAAAGAGCGTAAATCAGTCGATTATACGATTTTTGAGATCAAGCAACCTATTTTTCCGCATCATAATCCCCTCTCCCACATAACACACAAAATGTTTGTTATTGAGTAATTTTTTATTATCATGTAAATATTTTAGTCATATTTTATTTACTTTTTAAGGAAAACTGTAATTTTATTTCATTTTGAAATGTTTGTTTTCAAATAACATACAAATAAAATGTATATTAAATATTGAGTTTAGTAGGTGTTTTGGTTATAATGTGTGTTAATAAATAGTTAGCTTTCAAAAGGAGGATTAATGCAAATTGAAGAGAAAATAAATATCAAGGCTACTCCCGAAGAGATATTTTCATTTTATGAAAGTGTTTCAAAGTGGTCGACATGGGATCCTGATGTTCAATCATCATCCATTGATGGGGAGTTCAAGGAAGGTTCCAAAGGAAGGTTAAAGCCCGCAAACGGCCCAGAAGCGAAGATTGAGTTTACTGAAGTAACGAAGAACAAGTCTTTTACAACAATAAGCAAATTACCATTGTGCACTATGAGCTTTGAGCATGTCCTTATCCCCAAAGGCAAAGGTACGGAAGTAACTCATAAGGTCGTATTTTCAGGCTTACTTTCCCCCTTATTTGGGCGGCTTATTGGCAATGGTATAAAAAGAAGTCTTCCAATAACTATGCAAGGGTTAAGAGATGCCGTCGAATCAAAAGGCTAACAAGGCGCTGCACCTGACCGCTTTTCCGCTGCGATCCAAAGCGTCAGGTGAGCTTGATCGTTAGAGATAACAAGGAAATAATTATATGCATTATGATTACCATAATCAAATGTCTGACACATTAGGGGTAACTGCTACTGAAGGTGGATATCTCGTTATTATTCTTCATAATAAAGAAATTGCAAAAATCTATGTTCCTCCACCATACTGGGAAGATAAATATAGAGACAGTATCAATACAACAGAAGACTATTTTGTTGATGATGCAGGCAATGATTACAATATACAGATAAATTCTGCAATGGGTGATATTTTTTATGAAATAGAAATATCTAATATTGAAAACAAAGATGAATACAATGATTTTGCCAATAATGTTGAAGTAGTTTTTGAGCCAATAGTTCCGGAAGAATATTCATATAAGCAAATCGAAACAGCTTATGAAAAAAGACAACGATGGGCAAGAGAACTAATAGACAATAATCTGTATGAAGTGTCAATAAT
>JALWKJ010000199.1:0-11347 GCA_027081495.1 Campylobacterales bacterium
ATCGTAAAAATCCACTTAAAAAATGAAAATGTCAAAACATAAGTAAGCCAAGGATGCTCTTTTGGATTTAAAAAAGGTACTCTTCCGGCGTCAAGAGCCGCTTGCGCTTGAGAAAGAAGATCTCCTCCAAAGTGAAAATACGCATATGCGAACACGACGGCTATGACGATAAAAGGTAAAAGAGAGAGTCCCAAAAAAACAGGCGATTTAAAATCGCTCAGAGACTTTTTCATGATATCCGCTATATTCATGTCGATCTTTCATACTCTTTTTCAAGTTCCGAATACAACTCGTCGATCGTCATCGGTTTTTTTTCCAAAAGCTCTCTTAAAACTTCATTGTCTTCTTTGTCGTTCCAAACTTTTTTATATGTTCCCTCTTTGTAACCGTTGTCTTGACGAAATTTGTTCAACACATTTTTGGCAACATAATATTTATACAATTTATCCAGATTTAAACCGCACTGCAAAGCGACCTCTAAAAAATCGTCGCTTAGCTTATAAAAAGGTTTATCGTCAAGAACATCTTTTATAAAATGCTCTATGATACTCACTATCATGAGCGAATCGCTCTTATCGGGAGAAAGGGGATCAAGACAAAATTCATTAAAATACTGCGAATCGGCAAGTTCATTCACGATATCGTCAACGGTTCCGAGATTTTTATTTTTGTAAAACTCCAATCCCAAACTCATAACAAAATGCCAAATATCGACAAGTTCTATCATGATATTGTCCCAATCGGGAGGAATGCCTATATCTTTCCAATGTTTCCAGTTAAAACTGTCGATAAGTTCCGCGCACTCCATATAGATACATCGACGCCAATTAATAATACGACCGTATTTATTGTATCCTTTTTCCCAGCCTTTGCCGTTTGTTTCGTCGTTTAGTTTCTGTTGCAAAGAGAACATCTCTTTTAACATCTCTTTTTGTGTCATAGTTCGCCTTTTTGTCGTATGTTGCGCATCCCGCATCCCGCGATATATTCTTTGTTTTTGATCTCGTTAAGCGCCGCTTTTGTTTTTATTAACACTTTTTTCGTATCGGCTATGGGTTCCATGAGTCTATTTTTTTCGCTAAGAGGAATGCTTTGATCGCCGACTATATCAAGCATCTCTTTTTCCAAATCTTTTAAATACTCGTCTATACTTTTAAATACTCTTTGCAATTTTCATCCTTTATCGCGTAGCGACGAATATTATATCAAAAAACGGTATTTATTTTACAAATTTTCGCTAAAATAGAGCCTATAAACAAAACAAGGAATTTTATGAACATCATAGAGGGCAAACTATCACTAGAGGGCGATGAGAAAGTAGCCGTTATAAACGCCAGATTTAACCATATCATAACGGATCGTCTGGTAGAAGGCGCGAAAGACGCATTTTTAAGACATGGCGGAAGAGATGAAAATCTCGATCTCATTTTAGTGCCGGGAGCGTTTGAACTGCCGTTTGCGCTAAACAGAGCGCTTAAAAGCGGCAAATACGACGCGATATGCTGCGTTGGAGCCGTCATTAGAGGAGCTACTCCACACTTTGACTATGTATCCGCCGAAGCTACAAAAGGTATAGCAAGCGTAACGCTAAAACACGATAAACCCGTAACTTTCGGGGTTCTTACGACGGATAATATCGAACAGGCTATCGAAAGAGCCGGGAGCAAAGCCGGAAACAAAGGTTTTGAAGCTATGACCGGTCTCATAGAGCTTTTAAGCCTTTATAAAAAACTTTAAAGAGAAAAAATGGCAACAAGGCATCAATCAAGAGAGAGCGTTATATCGCTTCTTTACGCCAAAGATATAGGAAATGACAAAATAGACAAATTCATCGATGAAATTTTTGAAGACAAAAAGATCAGAAACAGACAAAAAGAGTTCGCGCTTTCGCTTTTTGAAGGCATAAACGACGCTCAAGAAAAGATAGACAAAGAGATCAACAAACACCTAAAAGAGTATAAAGTTCATCAATTAGGACATATAGAAAGAGCGATCTTGAGACTTGGAACTTACGAGATATTGGAGACGAATTTAGACAATGCGGTAATAATCAACGAAGCGATAGAACTCTCAAAAGATCTCGCAAGCGATAGCGCGCCAAAATTTATAAACGGTGTTTTGGACGCTATCTCAAAAGAGCGTTCATGAAGTTGTGTGTCGCGCTTGATCTTCCCTCTTATGACAAAAATTTAGCGCTTTGCGAAAATCTCAAAGATTATGATCTCTGGCTAAAGGTCGGTTTTCGAAGCTACATAAGAGACGGCAAAAAGATTTTAGAAAATATAAAAGAGATAAATCCGAATTTTAAGATATTTTTAGATCTAAAACTCTACGACATACCAAACACTATGGCGGATGCGGCGCAAGAGATAGCCAAACTCGGTATAGATATGTTCAACATACACGCAAGCAGCGGAGAAGAAGCCATGAGCGCGGTTGTAAAAAGAATAAGTTTATTCGATAACAGACCTATCGTATTGGCGGTAACCGCTTTAACAAGCTTTGAAGATAAAAGCTTCAAAAAAATTTACGGTTCAAGCATTGACGAAAAAGCGCTTTTGTTCGCAAAAGAGGCTTATAAAAGTAAAATCGACGGCGTCGTATGCTCGGCGTTTGAAAGTAAAACGATAAAGGAAAACACGCATAAAAACTTTCTAACCCTAAGCCCCGGCATACGACCGTTTGGCGAAGACGCTCAAGATCAAAAGAGAGTGGCGGATATAAAAACGGCAAAAAAAGAGGCGGTTGACTTCATAGTCGTCGGACGCCCCGTTTATAACGCGAACGATCCCGCAAATGTAGTCGAAAATATTTTAAGCGAATTATAATCTTCAAATAGCTATAATTTCGCTCATTTCGATGGACAGGTGGGTGAGCTGGCTGAAACCACATCCCTGCTAAGGATGCGTACTGGCAACGGTACCGAGGGTTCGAATCCCTCCCTGTCCGCCACTTTAAAAGCTCTACATATGATTTTAAATTATTATTTTCCAACATCCGCGAGTTCCGCCTATTCTCTCTAAAATACCCTGTTCTTTCAATTTTGCCAGATTTTCTTCGATCTTTCTTTTCGATATACCTATGATATCGGATAGTTTAGAAGCGGATATTTTATTATTCAGCTTAATCTGCCTAAGTATTTTTTGTTGATTATCACTCAGATTACCGACCTTATTAATCGCTTCTAAAATAGACTGAAGTAAAAACTCTATAAAAAGGGTGCTTTCACCACATTCTCCACATTTCTCTAAAACTTTATAATATTCTTGTTGTTTATCCCGGATAATACTCTCGATGGGTATGATACTAAAGTAATGATTCCAATTATAAAGAATTAAGCTTTGCCAAAATCTTCCCATTCTTCCGTTGCCGTCTATAAATGGATGGCGGCGTATTATTATTGATCTTTTACTCTTCGTAATTTTATTTTACAGTATATCGGCTATACCTTTTATATCACTTTTGATATTCAAAATATTATCTATTCACTTTTGGTTCACATATTTTGATTACAATATCGCCATAAACAAAAAAATAGGAGAAAAATAGTGAAAAAATCGATTATACTTTTGGTTACTCTAGTAAGTTTATCGTTTGCGTCGGATACGATTACAAAAAAAGAACATCAAAATCACCAACATCAAATGAGCGCTAAACACAAAAAGATGAAAAAAAATCCGCCATTTTTGATTATCGGTAAGATGCCTCATCTTACGAGACTTGTTAAATCAAACTGGGATAAATTGGATCTTACAAAAGAGCAGCAAGAAAAACTTATAAAACTAAGAAAAGAAACCATCTCAAACATCAAATCCCTTACGCCTAAAATCCGAAAACTTGAAAAAGAAGTCGCAAAATCCGCACTCTTAGGAGATGAGCCAAAAAGCCTCAAAGATAAAGTTAACGAGATAGCGGCGCTAAAAGCCAAAGCTACGATGGTACATATAAAATGTATCTACGAGACGAAAAAAATTCTTACGCCAAAACAGTTAGAAAAAATTCTTCCGAAAAAAACAAACAAAAAAGGGAAATAACCCTTTTTTGTTTCAAGTTTAAGTTGCGAGTTTTCTGCAAAGTTGCAAAAACATCTCGCCGTATCTTTCATACTTAACCTCGCCTATACCGTTTACTTGAAGCATCTGCTCTTTATCTTGAGGAAGTCTTGAAGAGAGTTCCAAAAGAGTTTTGTCGCTAAATACCATAAATGCCGGTATATCCGATTGCGTTGCGATTTTTAACCTCAAAGCCCTAAACACTTCAAATGTTTCATCTTTTGGGATATTTTCATCGTCGATTTTCACTTTTTTTATTTTTCCGAGTTTGTCTTCGTCTATCCAAACGGTTTGCAGACCTTTTAGAATCGATACGGCTTTTTTTTGTAATTTTAAAGCCCTATGTTCGCCTATATTTATGGATTCCGTTTCAAAAAGCCTGTCTGCTATCATAGACCACTCGTTTTTATTTCTAAACTCGCCTATGCCGTAAACGGAAAGCCTGTCATGAGCGAATTTACCGATATTTGACGCTTTTGAACCTCTTAAAATATCTATAATATGGTTTTGTCCAAATCTTTCGCCCGTTCTGTAAATTGCCGAGAGAAACATTTGAGCCTCTTTCGTTATATCTATCTGATTTGAAGGCTCTTTTAGACAACTGTCGCATCTATCCCCGCAATCCTCGCATTTATCCCCAAAATAGACCCCAAGCAACCTATGTTTGCATAAGCTGCTAAGGGCAAAGCGATAGGACATTTGAAGCTTTTCATATAAAAGCTCTTTATAGGAATCGCTTGCCGCACTTTCTATAAGCTCCCTTTTTTGGATTTCATCCGCTTTGGTATATAACAAAAGCGTTTCGCTTTCAAGCCCGTCACGCCCCGCTCTACCGATCTCCTGATAATAGTTTTCTATGGTTTTGGGCAAAGACATATGAACGACGAACCTTATATTGCTCTTGTCTATTCCCATGCCAAAAGCGATGGTCGCTACCACTATGTCGATTTTATCGCGCATAAAGTCTCTCATTACGGCGCTTTTTTCCTCCACGGGTAATCTCGCGTGATACGCTTTGGCTTTAAAATGTTTCGATTGTAAAAAAGCGGCAAGCTGTTGGCTCTCTTTTCTCGTAAAAGTATAAATTATTCCGCTTTGATTTTTGTGGATTTGAAGAAAATTCAACAGTTGTGCGCGTCCGTTTGAGATCCTTTTTTGAGTTTTTATAGTCAAATTTTTACGAAAAACTTTTGCCCTTATCTTTACCGGA
Organism: Campylobacterales bacterium; assembly: GCA_027081495.1. GTDB lineage: Bacteria > Campylobacterota > Campylobacteria > Campylobacterales > QNZT01 > QNZT01. The sequence goes on from JALWKJ010000199.1 coordinate 5,263, forward strand.
TTGTCGAGTTTTAAAGAGTTTCGAATATCTTCTTCGACTTTTAGGGTAGCGGTTGCGGTAAAAGCGGCGACGGGAATAGTCGGAAAATTTTCTTTTAAAAGATTTAACTTTCTATAATCGGCTCGAAACTCATGCCCCCACTCGCTCACACAGTGCGCTTCGTCAATAACAAAAAAATTAATATCGAGCGTTTTTAAAAATTCCGTAAAACCGCCAGCACTCATGCGCTCGGGAGCGATGTATAAAAGTTTTATCCGTTTTTGTTTAAGTCCTTCAAAAACCGATCTTCTCTCTTCTTCGCTCATATCGGAGTTGATAGTCGCCGCGCTTATACTATTTTCACCCAATCCTCTTACCTGATCCTGCATCAAAGCTATCAAAGGAGAGATTACGATCGTAACGCCGTCCATCAAAAGAGAGGGCAATTGATAACAAAGAGATTTTCCTCCGCCCGTAGGCAAAATCATAAGCAGATCCCGACCTTCTAAAAGAGCGTTTATCGCATCTTCTTGAAAAGAGCGAAAAGCGTTAAATCCAAATACTTTTTCCAAAACTTCCAATTTCCGCATGAAACAATTGTAGCCAAAACTACCAAAAGTAATCTATATCGCAACTATACCCCGATCGTGTCCTCTAAAAAATGATGTTTCAGAGGACTCAATTTAAAAAAATATTATCTGTGATATAATCGCTTTATGAAAGAGATCGCCCTGCTCGGTGCTACGGCATCGGGAAAATCCGCGCTTGCCGTAGAGTTAGCCCAAAAGCACGATGCGAATATCCTCTCTTTGGATTCTCTTTCCATATATAAAGAGGTTGACATAGTCTCCGCGAAACCCACTAAAAACCAACGAAAAAAAATCAAACATTTCGGTATCGATGTATTATATATAGATAGCTATTTTAGTGCGGCGACTTTTTTCGATCTTTACAAAGAGGCAAAGTCTCAATCCTTAAAAGATAAAAAAAATCTCATAATCGTCGGGGGTACCGGTTTTTATTTAAAATCGATGATGGCAGGCTTAAGCGCAAAGTTATCCATATCCGATAAAACTAAAAAAGAGGTCGAGAAAACTTTAAAAAATCTTTCTCACGCTTACATATTTATAGAAAAAAACGATCCCGAATATGCCGCCAAAATCTCTTCAAACGATCGATACCGTATTCAAAAATGGTATGAGATATATCATGAAAAAAAGGTTGTCGCCACCGTATATTTTAAACAAAACCAAAGAGAACCTATCATAAAAGATTTAACCGTCTTTGAAATAGAGATCGATCGTCGAACATTGACTGATAGAATAAAATTCAGAACTGAACAAATGATCAAAGAGGGACTTATAGATGAAGTATTTTATCTTGAAAAAAAATATACTAGAATTCCAAATCCCATGAAAGCGATAGGGATAAAAGAGAGTCTCGATTATCTTGACGGGAAAATGAGTTTAACCTCTTTAAAAGAGCAAATCGAAATACACACTTTGCAACTCGCAAAGAGACAAAGCACCTTTAACGCTTCACAATTTCCTCAAAAAATTAAACTACTTAAAGATGACTTAATTAAAAATATAGACAATTATTTTAATGAATATATTAACATAGGTAAAATAAAATTATAATTATCTTAAAAGTTAATGCTTTTTTTAACTTAAAAGCGATAACATGAGAGCATTTACAAATTATATATTAAAGGATTGCGGATGAAAAGAGTTATTGTTAGTGCTTTACTAGCTACATCCTTACTCAGTGCGGCAGACTCCAGAGCCTATGAAATGGGGGTAAACGGAGGGGCGACTTCTATAAAAAACGACAATGGTATCAAGCTTAAAAATGCAACGGTCGGAATGACTTTTCAAATGAACAAATACAAAATCAAACCGAGATTTGACTTTGAATATGTCAGAATAACGGATAAAGAGAGGCTTTTTGACGGTCTAAAAGCTGAAGAGGTAAACTCTTTGATAAAAGGCTCCGTAAACGGCGTTTACGAATTTCCCAACACGACAAATTTCTTTCCGTATGCTCTCATCGGCGCAGGATACGAATATGTAACGGACGACACGAAAGGATTTAAAAGCCATCCGTTTATACAAGGCGGCGCGGGTCTCGGATATAGATTTAGAGACAATAATTTTGTAGTAAGATTGGAAGCTAAAGTGCTTCAGATTTTAGGAGGCGAAACGATCAAAAGCAAATCCGAAGACAATGAGCTTATCACGGTTTTAGGCTTTGCTATACCTTTTGGACATATCTCTCAACCAAAACCGGTGCTGATCGACAGCGACGGAGACGGGGTGATGGATCAATTTGACAAATGTCCGAACACTCCAAAAGGCGTAAGAGTTGACGGTTCCGGATGTCCATTGCCAAAACCTGAAAAAGTTGAAATTATAAAAGAGATCACATCTCTTGAAGGAAACGAATGTCCGGTCAAGATAGACGCACCCGATCGCGACAGAGACGGAGTGGAAGACAGCATTGATCAATGCCCCAATACTCCTTGCGATTTCAGCGTTGACAGTAAAGGATGCCCTGTTAAAGCGAACCTTATGATCCACTTTGCAACCGATAAAGCGAATATCACCGACTACTCCAGACCGCTAGTGAAAAAATTTGCCGAATTTTTAATCAAAAACAAAGGAAGCCTTGTACACATCATCGGTCATACCGACTGGAGAGGAAGCGATCAATACAACATGGCGCTCTCAAAAAGAAGAGCCAAAGCCGTAAGAGACGCGCTGATAGAGTATGGCGTAAGCGCTTCAAGACTTTCAACGGAAGGAAAAGGCGAAAGAGAACCGATCGCTTCCAACAAAACGGCGGAGGGTATGGCGCTTAACAGAAGAACCGAAGTCAGACTCACCTATCCACAATATATCGACGCAGGAGAAAAATAATGAAAAATCTATTAACAAAAAGCTTACTATCGTCGCTGGTATGCGCATATATAGTCTCTTTTTCAGGATGTATTGACGACAGAGCGATATTTGCCGATGCCAATAAAACTATCCCCGATTCAAACACAACCGGAAATCTTAATCCTGACGGTGATGAAGACGGTGACGGACTTACAAACGGTCAAGAGGTAGATATAGGAACAGATCCTAGAAAACCTGACACCGACGGCGACGGCTTGGATGACGGGCTGGAAGTGAAGATAATCGGAACCGACCCTAAATCAAACGATTCCGATAGCGACGGAGTAACCGACGGCATAGAAGTAATAGGAACATATACGGACGAGACGCTCTCCGATGCGGGAGATGTCTTAACGGCGGGACATAAAGCTTATACTATAGAAAACAATACTTTACAGGTTTCAGCTCCCATATCGATAAAAGATTTTGAAGGAAAAACCGCCGCAAACACTCATCATAACAACTTTACCGATCAAGGTGATAAAATAGACGCTCTTGATCCTATGAACGACAGCGACTGGGATACGAAACAAAATAAAACCGAAACGCAAGACGACAAGACAAATCCTCTCAATAAAAACGATAGAGGACTTTGGATATATGAAACGCCCGTTGGAATAATCATGGAAAAACACAATTTCATCTATGTTCCGGCTATCGACGGCAATGGCGGCTTTTGGATGAGCAAATACGAAGCGACTCAAGGCGACATGACTTTGGACGGAAATATCAATTTTCCGACAATTTTAAGAAAATATTTTAAAATGATCACAGGTGAAATTCCAACAGGTTTAAGCGCGGATAAATCCGGTACCCCCTTATCTACGGTTGAATTTAAAATCAGTCCATATGATTCAAAAGTCGGCATATACGGATTTGAAGCGGCATATATGCTTGACAATTCCCAGATAGAAGGAGGACTTCATATAGGGCTTCCAAGCCTCGCGCAATACACGCAAGTCATAAAACTTTTAAGCCATAACGAAGTAGAAAACTCCATATTATACTACGATCCAAAAGTCGAAGAGGGATACAAAAGAGAGATATACGCCCTTCAAAGCGGAGTCAAAGAGTTTACGAACACTCTTATAAAACTACCGTTTCCTCATACATTTTGGGAGGGTATGCAGATCACGAAAAATCCGGAAAATCTAACTTATGTAGGCTCTAATTTAAATGGCAATATCGGAATGACTTCGGATACGGCGCTAGCCATCATCGGAACAGGTTTTATCGATTTGCGATACAGCATCTCTTATGCCGATAACGGCACGCAAACGGCTATAGGTTTTAGAGGAGCGAGCGACTACATCAAATAACCGTTAACTTTCATATGTTAAAATTTGGGCATTAAAACCCAAATTTTAACAAAAAAGGAGACTTCATGATCAATGTCGTCTGTCCGCACTGCTTACACATTAATCGCGTTCCAATCAAAGATACTTATAAAAAAGCTCTCTGCGGTCACTGCAAAGGCGATCTGCTGGATACTACGCCCAAAGATGTCGATAACTCCGCCTTTTTTAGACATATACAGTCAAACGATATCCCGGTAGTTGTTGATTTCTGGGCGCAGTGGTGCGGTCCGTGTCGCATGATGGCGCCGGCTTTCAAAGCCGCTGCCGCAAGGTTTGCTTTAAAAGCCAGGTTTATAAAGGTAAATACGGAAGAAAATCAATCCGCGGCGGCACAATTTGCTATAAGAGGTATTCCCACTATTATCGTATTTAAAGGCGCTCAAGAAGTAGAGAGGGTAAGCGGCGCATTGCCCGAAGAACAGATCATACGATTAGTCGATTCGCACATCGGATAAAAGATCAATCCTCTTCTCTTCTTTCTCTTGATTCGGTAGATTTGAGATAAAAAGCAAGTCCAGCCAACAAAACGGCCACGCCGCAGATAAGTAGTACCGCATATTTTATCTGCTCGGGGCTCATAAGAGCAAATTTAAATACCAGCATCAAAGCCTCTATAGATAAAGCAATAACGATAGAACCGAGAAATCGGATCATCGTTCTGTGGATATCTTTGTTTTTTCCTATATGATGCCCCAATACTTCCTCTTCAAAAATCGTTTTAACCAAATCGAATATCGCTAGCGCGAGAGTTATGAGAATGGTGGCTTCAAACATCTCTTTGATCTCAAGCTTTTCGATAGAAGTTCCGTGTATAAAAACACTCTGCAAACCATGAAAGAAAAGTAAAAAGGCTATAAACAAAAGCGCACCCGAAAAGAAAAAATACGAAGTTTTACTTACATAGTGAAAAACGGACTCAAGAGATGTATTTTGCGCGATTTTCAAAACATCCTTTAAGGCGATGTCGATACAGACGATATATCTTAATTTTTTATTCGAATCATATACGGGATAAGCCGCGGTAACGGTCAAATCGTTTGTCAAAAGAGATGGATACGGATTTGTAAGAATACACTTCTTTTCCCTCGCAACACGGTAATAATAGGCTCTGCTGCTTCTATTGACATCTTTTCCTATACGATAATTCGGATTATTGGAGAGGTTGTTGATGATCTGTACGCCATGAGAATCCAGTACATAAATCGACTGATAACGAGGCAGCTCTTTTTGGATATTTTTTAGTCCTCGTTTTATTACATCTAGTGATTGATTGGGCAGATAGTTTGGAATCGTACGATTTAAGATATAGCAAAAATAGGCTCTCGCCTTTGCTCTTATCTCCGAAAATTGCTTTATCTCCTTTGGAACCATCTTTTCTCCTTTATATGCTCTTTAAAAACTTCGCAAGACTCTTTTTGGATCTATGATCCATATTATAACCTACCAGTTTTAGATATGATTTTATATCGCAAAGCGCAATATCCCCTCTTTTAGCGTAACTCTTTAGTACATAGTGAGGAATTTTAACATTCGTACGCAAAAATTCTCTTACCAGTTTTTTATAAAAACGAGTATTTTTATTAACGCAAAATCTCGCAAACACAAACGGCAATCCATTTTTTTCATACCAAAGCGAAGCGAGGTCTATATAATGTTTTGGATTTTGAAGATAAAGTTTTAACGCCTTATCTCCTATGATTACCTCTCCCTCAACTTTTAAAACTTTTGCCAACGCGTTTGAAGTCGCCGATTCGCAGTCGCGTCGAAAATCACCCTCTTTAACAAGAACGCTTTTTATCTCTTTATGAG
>JALWKJ010000199.1:11357-11512 GCA_027081495.1 Campylobacterales bacterium
TATTCCGGCGTCCAGACAAACAAAAGATTTCTTTTTACTTTCGATACTCGAAATAAACGCGGCATCGATTTTACGACTTTTAAAAAGCTTGTTTATATTTGACGGATAACTCTTTTTATATTCGATGGACTGCTTTAACTGTGAACTTTTCAGAT
>JALWKJ010000200.1 GCA_027081495.1 Campylobacterales bacterium
TGCCGTTTGTTTATCCATTCTCTTCCTTTAAATATACCAGTTGTTTTTTATTTCATTTAAACAGTTAAACTCTATTTTCGAATAAAGAGGCAAAAGCTGTAGAAGTTGAGTCTCTTTAAAAAGTTTTAGACTGATCTCTTTATTTTTTACTATCTTTTTGTCAAAAGAGATTTCCATGATTTCGTCGGTCGCATATTCGATCGAATTTGCTATTTTTTTCCGATTTTTCGAGATAAAAAGCTTATAGACTCTACCTGAGATCGAAACTTCTATATATGATTTTTCAAAAAGATTCGAAAAATCTCCTATGAGCGCTAGATAACACTTTTTGCGATCGCATCCGGTGTATATCTTTTTTATGATGAAATTGTCGGTGTTCATGGAAGAGAGTTCGCTTTCAAGATCTATCTCTCCGCATCCCAGCCACTCAAAAAAATTATCTATTTTGCCGTCAATCGTCGGCGTTATATAGTTTTTGGCTTTTTTAAAAAAGTCTTTTGCTTTCTTTTGTTCATCTACGATAGGATCAAGAAGAAAACGGGGGATCTTTTTGTTTAAAAGCGTATAAACATTCATAAGATGCGTTCGAAAAAGAAGATCGAAAGTTGAAGCTAGATCGGTATGATGATCGTCTCCGTACCACCAAAACCAGTCGCTGCTTTCGGCTATGAGAAACTCTCTTTGAATCATCTTATTCGTATGGGGGTCTATCTTTTGTTTTAGTTTTTCATATTGGGCTTTTGTCTCAAAAATAAGCTCCCAAGCTCTATTTTTCTCTTTATGTCCTATCCAGATGTCGAAATTAGCGTTTATCCAAGAGCCCGGCATGATTTCATGCAGTTTGTTCGAGGATATTTTTTCATCTTTTAAAACATCTTTCATCAAAGAAGTTTCGCAAAACGGCGAATTTTCTATCGCGCCGTAAAGCGTTTCAAAGAACTCTTTTGCGTTTTTGGGGTAGTGCTCCCACGCGTTTTCTCCGTCAAGAATGACATTTATATTTAAATTTTCATCGCTGCTTTGATTTATCCGATCGATTCTTGTCAAAAAATCGTTTACCGCATGCGCGCTGTCCCAACCGCTGTAAGTAAAACCGATTAGATCGCTCAAAGTTTTATCTCTAAAAAAGAGATTAATCTTTGAGTTTTTAAAAATCAATTCGCTGTTTTTGTAGATATCTTCTTTAAAAAAGTGTCCGCTTTTATAAAGAACTTCTTCGTCGCTGCAGGCGTATTTGATCCCTTTTTGCGATAAAACTTCAAGAAATTCATAACATATCGAACCCTCGGCAGGCCAGAAACCGGTCGGCTTTTTTTCAAATAACTTTTCATAAAGCAAGATTGCCGAATCTATTTGCGACAGCGCGTCTTCTTTGAGATTTCCCTCGTATTTTGGCAAAGATGTGTAGGGATTTGCTATTTTTGCGTTTTGTATGTCAAAGAGCAGGGGAGCGATCGGGTGGTTAAAAGGAGTGGTCGTTATCTCTATTTGACCGCTTTTTTGAAGCTTTTTATAATAGGGAATAATCTCTTTTATAAATTCGCTTAAACTTTCAAGCAATCTGATTTTATCGTTTTGAGAGTAATTTCTCTGTTTTTTAATAAGCTCTTTTACGATTTTGTTGTTTTCTCTTAGATACTCTCCGCACCAACTTAAAAGAAAAAGAACTTCAAGATCCAAAAACTCTTCATCGCTAAAATCAAGCAGAGCCTCTTGGAGGTCGGCAAACCTCTCCTTTTTAAGATAAAGGTCGTAATATCTGCTAAAAGGTTTTATCATATGTTCGGTATTTGAGAAAAAAAGATACTCTATGAGATATAGTTTTTGACTTCTCTCAAGCTCTATAACATCTTCTTTAATCGTTTTTAAAAAGCGATCGTTTACATTGTAATCCTCATACTCTTTTAATTGAACCAAAAGCGATGGAACGAGATTGAAAGTAGCTTTTATAGAGGGAAATTTTTCGATATACCAAGGCATGTCGTAATAATCTTTTATGGCATGCAAAAAAACCCAGGGCATCACGATAGAGTCGCTTAAATCATCGCGATAATAGGGTTGGTGCATATGCCATAAAAAACTGATTTTTGCTTTTTTCACGCTTAGAGGGTCTCTTTGACTTTCGTTTGTTTCCATGATGAAATTTTATCTTTATATTCCTGTAATATCGCATCCGCGGCCTCTTTTTTGGGGGCTTGAATATAAAGATTTAAAAAATCGCTGTATTGATCCGGGATCATAAGTATCCAAGAGTCCTCTTCAATCCAGATTTTTACTCCGTCGATCATAGATGATCGTTTTGTTTTTGAATCTTGTAAAAATCTTCTCATCATAGTCCCCTTAAGGGCGTTTGGACACTCTATTTGATAACTTTGATAGTAAAACGAAGCCATCTCTTTTGCGATGGATGAGAGTTTGAAATTGAATTTTGTCATCATCTCTATCACTTTCAAAGAAGCAAATACCGTATCTCTGTTAAACGCGAAATCTATAAAGGCGAAATTACCCTCCACCGAAGCTACCAGATAGTATTCGCTTAATTTCTCTTTCGTAAAGCCGCTATATTTTCCTCTTTCTATTTTGAGGTTTTCAAATTTTTCATCAAATATATCGGGAGTCCAAGCCGGAAGGAAGATTTTTCTTTTTTCTCCATTTGGAGTCGAATAATTTACCATATATAAAACGCATAAAAGAGCTATATGTTCGTCAAGAAGTTTGCCTTCATCGCAAATAAGGCGCATTTTCTGTCCGTTTGGATATATCATAAGCCCTATGTCTCTCTCAAGAGACGATACGATTTTTGAGAGATTTTCTTGCGACTTTTTAGCGAGAGTCGGAAGCGTTGAGAGTTTTTTCTCGTCAGGTACGGCATTTAAGACGATATTGTCCAATTCAAGACCGGTTAAAAGTTTTGGATAAATTTTCGAAACCGCGCCGCTCATCATATCAACGGCTATTTTTATATCGCTGCTTTTTATAGTATCAAGGTCTAATTTCGATAAGATATCTTCGATATATGTCTCTTCAAGAAACCTGACTTCGGTAATCTCTCCTATATCTTCGCTGTCAACTCGTCTGAAGTTTTCTCTAAAAAATACCCTCTCTATATTTTTTGCCATATTCGTGTCGATTCGAAGTCCGTCTTCGGTAAAAATGATAATCTCCGTATGGGTTTTATCCGTAATGCTTTGGCGAAAGTGAACGCCCGCCGAGATATTTTTATTGTTTGCCAGACTGTACCTCATCGCGGCGGAGGGCATATATGTGATATCGACTACATCAAGCCCCGTCGATAAGAGCCCGCCTAAAAAGGCTCTTTTGAGCATTCTTGAGCTTCTGTGAAAATCTCTTGATACATAAACTTTTGAACCAACGGGCAGCATCGTTCCAAGCGCTTCGGCCAGTTTTGTCGACATTGTGCATGAGAGTTCGATATTTGTTCTTCCTCTAACCATTCCGTCTTCAAATATCGAGCTTTTATATTTGCTTCCCCAAACGACATTGTTGCTTACGATGGAGTTTTCATCTATGATTTTATCCGCCCAAACGACGACATCTTTTTCAAAGCTGACATTATCCAACACATCGCAGTTTTCGGCCATGATAACTCCCTCTTTTATCTTGATGTTGTTCGCGAGGCGGTTTTTATCGCAGATAACGGCTTTGTCGATGTCGCAGTTTTTACCTATTTTAACATTGCTCCAAATAACGCTGTTTGATATTTTCGTATCGTCTCTTATGACTACATTGTCTCCAAGTACGACATTTTTAAGTACGACATTTTTACCGATTTTTGTTTTATTTCCAAGTACTACTATGCCCGAGATTTTAAGATTTTCACTCAAATCGTCTTCGGGAGTATATACGATACCCTCTTTCGTAGTTATCTTATTTCCGTCAAACGAAAAAGCGAAACGAAGATTTAAGATATCGTCGTAAACATCTCTATAGCTTTGAGGATTTCCGACATCTCTCCAGTATCCTTCTATTTTCGGTCCCCAAAGAGGTATGTCGTTTTCCATCAAAAGAGGGAAAAGATCTTTCGCGAAATCGAAATTTTTCTCAGAAGGTATAAAATCCAAAATCTGAGGTTCGACTATATAGATGCCGGTGTTTATCGTATCGCTAAAAACTTCGCCCCAACCCGGTTTTTCGAGAAATTTTTCTATTTTGTCGTTTTCATCCGTTATGACGACGCCAAATTGCAAAGGATCTTCAACCGGAGTAAGCGCTATGCTAAAAAGAGCGTTTTTTTCATTGTGGGCATCGACGATTTTTCTAAAGTCAAAATCGGTTACGAGATCTCCGCTTACTATGATGAAGTTGTCGTCTTGTAAAAATTCTTGTGCGCATTTGACGGCTCCCGCCGTACCGTAATCGTCGTCTGGAAGAACATATTCTATCTTTACGCCCCACTTGCCGCCGTCTTTGAAATAATCCTTGATGGTTTCGGGTTTAAAATACAAAAGTATGACAAACTCCGTGATCCCTAGTTGTTCTTTGAGCTTTATTATAATATGCTCCATCATCGGCCTGTTTACGACAGGAAGCATCGGTTTGGGAAGAGAGGTAGTCAGAGGCTGGATACGGGTTCCAAATCCTCCGGCCATAACAACAGCTTTCATTCAATATCCTTACTATAAATTTAATAATTAAATTATAGCAGAAAATATTCCAAATGTTTAAGTTTTTTGAATTTATTTGATCAATGTCTTTTTGGGACATTGATCAGTGAAGATATTTTTTTTATACGGCCTCGCAGATCTCTTTAGTTGAAGCCGTTTTAGAGTTTTTTGGCTCAAAGCGTAAATTGTACATTTTTTCATAATAGTCATGAGCCATTCTATTTGAGTCGAAAAACGGCACTACTTCTCTCATGGCATGTTTTATTATACCGACCCATTTTTCTTGATTTTCATAATACATCGGGATAATTTCGTTTTCAAGTACATCCATCATATTTTTATTATCGAGTCTGTCTTGCTCGTATGTCGGGAGATTACCGTCGCATCCTGGAATCGTAAAGGCGTTGTGTCCGTGAACGGCAAATTCTGGATGCCAGCCGTCTGGAATGGAAAAGTGAATAGCGGCGTTCATACTCGCCGTCATACCGCTTGTACCGGACGCTTCTCTGTTGATTCTTGGAGTGTTGATCCACACATCGGCTCCTTTTTTGAGAGCGGCTGAGAGTTCAAGTTCATAACCGGTTAAAACGGCGATGTTTTTTATATCTTTTGATAGATAAAGAAGTTCGTTGAAAATTCCGACCGCTATTCCGTCGGTCGGATACGGTTTTCCCGCCCATATGATTTGAACGGGTCTTTTCGTATCTTCGACGATTTTCAAAAATCTTTCAAAATCATATTTTAAAAGCCCCGGTCTTTTGTATTCGGCAAATCTTCTCGCCCAGACGATCGTCAAAACATTCGGATCAAACATCTTCCCGGTTTGATTTGCGACTATGTTAAAAAGCATTCTTTTTAGATGTTTTTTTCTCGCGATTATTTCATAGTCTATATCTTCGTTCAGCGCGCGGGTTAAAACCATATCCTGCCAAAATTTTCTGTTTTGGGCATTTGTAATGGGGATGATTTTTTCATCCTCTTCAAGCACATCTTTCCACATATCGTTTGCCACATCCGCGTGGATTTTAGAGACTGCGTTTGAGATTTTCGAGAGTTTAAGAGCTCCAACGGTTAAAGAGAACATTTCACCTTTTGTGCCCGTTATCTCTCTTACCGTATCAATATCCAAAGAAGCGAAAAAGCCCATTCTATGTAAAAGATCGATATTGTGCTCTTCATTTCCCGCAGCTTCGGGAGTATGAGTGGTAAAGACGACTCTTTTTCTCACTTCGTCGATATCTTTATATTTTTCATATAGATTAAATGTAAGAGGTACGGCATGTCCTTCGTTCATATGGTAAATATCGATCTCTTTTCCAAGCGCCTCAAGAGCTTTTACACCGCCGATTCCCAAGATTATCTCTTGCGCGATTCTGGTCTCATGATTTCCGTCGTATAGTCTATGCGTAATCGTTTTTGAAAGATAATCGTTTGGCTCGATATCCGTAGAAAGAAGCACCATAGGCGCCGTTTGAAATGTTTCGGGTTTTAAAAGCATCACTTTTACATAAACCGGTTTATTATTTACATTTACCGTTACGGTGATGTTCGGATCTTCGAGAAACTGATAATTTTTTCGTATATGCGACGCTTTCATGCCTCCGTCTTCTTCTCTTTCTTGATCATAATAACCGTATGACCACAGCATTCCGACGCCTATGACATTTTGTCTAAGCTCATAAACGCTTCTCATATGAGAGCCCGCTAAAAATCCTAATCCGCCGGAGTAGATTTTGAGCGCTTGATGAAGTGCGAATTCCATACTGAAATATGCCACTTTAGTTTCGTACTGTTCCGCTATTTTGATTGTGTAGTTATTCATCTAATTCCTTTTTTTGTTTTTTAGAAGTTTCGCTCCGATAAGGTTGGCGTTTTTTAGTTTTGAGATCAAAATCTCTACATCGCTTGCCGGTTTTTTCATCGCTTTTTTTGAGACTCCTCTTTCGATCGTCTCAACAAGGTAAGGGTTGTTTTTAAAAACTCCTCCTCCTAGTATAAGTTTTGAGGGATTAAACAGAGTTACGAGCAAAGACGCCGCGTAAACCGTCGCCTCATGAAAATTTTGCAAAATTACATGCGCTTTTGGACTTTTGCTTTTTTTAAGCGCTTCAAGAGAGAAATCGCTGTCAAGAGCGAAATGCTCAATCCATCTTTTCAAAGCGCTTCCGGACGCAAAGAGTTCAAGACAGTCGTCTTTACCGCATCCGCAAATAAAAGGAGACTCTTTGTAGCTTATATGTCCGATCTCTCCGGCAAGGTTTGAAACGCCTCGAACGATCTTACCTCTATCTATGAAGCTGCTTCCAAGTCCCGTGCCCATATATAGCAGCATAAGAGACTCTTTTTCGCCAAAAAGTTCGCTTTGAGCAAGGGCGGCCGCTTTTAAATCGTTATCGATTTCAAGCCTCAAGTCATACTTTGACTCAAAATATGACTTTATGTCGAATTTGGGAGTCTTTATGTTCGGAGCGCTAAGTATGACGCCGTCTTTGACTTGTCCGCCAAAAGCTATGCCTATATATGAAATCTTGTCAAAAATGCCCAGTTTTTGGATAAGAAACTCTTTAAGCGAAATATCATCACTGTTTAACGACTCCTCTTGCACGAGAGTTCCTTCGTTTTCAATAACATAACGAAAGTTCGTACCTCCGTAATCGATGAGAAGTTCCATAAAACAAAATCCTTAATCCACGACTGATCTAAATCTAAAATGTAAAATATTATAAATTTACATTATTAGATCGGCATTTTAAAGAAGTATCATAGAATATAGAGGCTTAAACTATCTTTTTTTAAATAAATGTAACTATTACCGCGTCAACTAAATATCTAAATGTTTGAGAGGACGAGATGAGGTAAGATGTGCGTGAAAAAATTTGCAGGACTAGCCGTAGCTAATGCAAAGATTTTTTCAGGTGCAGATTGCCTCATATCGTTCTCCCCGAAGGGTGTAGCACTTTCGCTCATACTCTGCGTTAGATTTTTTTGAATTCGCTAAGGCGAGTCCTTCAAAAATCTGCCTTGATTATGAACGAAATTGCTACATCAAACTTTTAGATATTTAGTTGGTGCGGTAATATATGTTAAAATATTCCAAAAGGAGCGTTAATGAAAAAATATCTTCTTGCTATAGATGCCGGAACCGGAAGCGGCAGAGCCGTTTTGTTTGATTTAAAAGGTAATCAAATATCACTCGGACAAAAGGAGTGGACTCACATAAAAGAAGAGGGCGTTAAAGGCTCTATGGGGTTTGATTGCCAAAAAAATTGGAAACTGCTTTGCGAGTGCATAAAAGAAGCTACGAAAAAGATAGATAAAAAAGATATCTTAGCCGTAAGCGCTACAAGCATGAGAGAGGGAGTAGTCGCTTACGATAAAAACGGACATGAGATTTGGGCGGTGGCAAATGTTGACGCGAGAGCGTCACAAGAGGTTAGGAAGTTAAAAGAGTCTTTTTTGGGGGTAGAAGAGGAGTTTTACGCTAAAAGCGGTCAGACATTTGCGTTAGGAGCGCTTCCCAGATTGCTTTGGCTTAAAAAAAACAGACCTCAAATATATGAAAAGATAGACAAAATATCGATGATCAGCGACTGGGTATTGGCAAAGCTTGGCGGCGTCATCGCAAGCGATCCCTCAAATGCCGGGACTTCCGGTATATTTTCACTTGAAAAAAGGGAGTGGGAAAGTTCGTTTGCCAAAAAGATAGGTATAAAAGACGATATTTTTCCTCCGGTATTTGAGTGCGGCGAAGTTATTTCAAAAGTAACAAACAACGACTGCGGACTCGACAAAAATACGAAAGTCGTAATGGGCGGTGGAGATGTGCAGTTAGGATGCGCCGGGCTTGGAGTGGTCGAGGAAGGAGAAACGGCAATACTCGGCGGAACTTTCTGGCAGCAGGTAGTAAATGTAAAAGATCCGAAACCTCCCAAGGACATGAGCATAAGAATAAATCCTCATGTCATAAAAAATCTATCGCAAGCCGAAGGCATAACATTTTTTAGCGGTATGGTCGTAAGATGGTTTAGAGACGCGTTTTGTCAAGATGAGATAAAACAAGCACAAGCGCTAAAAATCGATATATATGATCTGCTTGAAAAAAAGGCGTCAAAAGTTCCCGCCGGCTCTTACGGGATATTGCCCATATTTTCAGATGTTATGCGATATGGCAAATGGTATCATGCAAGCCCGTCGTTTCTAGGACTGGGACTTGATCCGAATCGTTACAACTTAGCTTCGATGTTTCGTGCGCTTGAAGAAAACGCCGCTGTCGTAAGTATGGAAAATCTTGAAAATATATCTCGTTTTAGTAAGCTTCAAAGCGATGAGATCGTATTTGCCGGCGGCGCTAGCAAAGGGGCTTTATGGTCTCAAATATTAAGCAGCGTAACAGGCAAGAGAGTAAAAGTTCCCAAAGTCAAGGAAGCTACGGCATTAGGTTGCGCCATATCCGCGGGAGTGGGAGCGGGCGTATATGAGAGCATACAAAAAGCGGCTAAAGAGCTTGTAAAGTGGGAGAGGGAGTATGAACCGGATCTAAAAGATCATCAAATATATAAAACCGTAAGAGATAAATGGAAGAGAGCTTATGAGTCGCAATTAAAACTTGTAGATGAAAATATACTCCAATCGATGTGGAAAGCGCCCGGTCTTTAAGGTAGAGAAGGCTGGATAAACCCCTGTGTTAGGGGTTTATCTAAAGTAACGCAAATGATTACATCATGCCGGGCATTCCGCCGCCCATTCCTCCCATACCGCCCATATCAGGCATTGGAGAAGAAGATTTTTCTTCTTTTATATCGCTTACGGTAGCTTCCGTAGTTAGAAGCAGGCTTGAAACCGATACGGCGTTTTGAAGAGCTATTCTTTCTACTTTTAAAGGATCGATGATTCCCTCTTCGATCATATCGATATACTCGCCTGTCGCAGCGTTAAAACCGTAGTTGGCGTCACTATTTTCAAGAACATTGTTCGCCACTACTCCCGCGTCAAATCCCGCATTTGCGGCTATCTGTTTGATCGGCGCGGCTATAGCTCTGTTTACGATCTCGGCACCTATGGCTTCGTCGCCCTCAAGAGGGAGATCGATTTTTGCGCTAGCTTTAAGAAGCGCGGCGCCTCCGCCTATGACAACACCCTCTTCAACAGCGGCTTTTGTAGCCGAAAGAGCGTCGTCAACTCTATCTTTTTTCTCTTTCATCTCGGTTTCGGTTGCGGCTCCGACTTTGATAACGGCTACTCCTCCGCTAAGTTTTGCAAGTCTCTCTTGGAGTTTTTCTTTGTCATAGTCGCTTGAAGTTTCGTCTATCTGTCTTTTTATCTGTGCAATTCTCGCATCGATGGCGGCTTTGTCTCCGACTCCGTTTACGATAGTAGTGTTGTCTTTATCTATAACTACGCTTCCGGCTTGTCCTAGATCATCTTGTGTTACGCTCTCGAGAGTTCGGCCAAGCTCTTCGCTTATGACTTGACCGCCGGTTAAGATGGCTATATCTTCGAGCATCGCTTTTCTTCTGTCTCCAAAGCCTGGAGCCTTAACCGCCGCGATATTTAAGATACCTCTTAGTTTATTTACGACAAGCGTTGCCAAAGCTTCGCCCTCTATATCTTCGGCGATTATAAGTAGAGGTTTTCCGCTTTTTTGAACTTGCTCCAACACAGGTAGAAGATCTTTTAGATTTGAAACTTTTTTGTCATAAAGTAATATATACGGATTTTCCATATGCACTTCCATCTTTTCCGTATCGCTTACGAAATACGGAGAGAGATAACCTCTATCAAACTGCATACCCTCGACGACATCGAGTTCATCCTCTATACCTTTTGCTTCTTCAACGGTTATGACTCCGTCTTTTCCGACTTTGTCCATGGCTTCTGCTATAAGATCGCCGATTTTGCTATCGTTATTTGCCGAAATGCTTGCTACTTGCGCAATTTCTTTTTTGTCTTTGACCTCTTTAGCGTTTGATTTAAGCTCGGCGATAATAGCTTCGACGGCTTTGTCCATACCTCTTTTTACTTCTATGGGATTTGCGCCCGCCGTGATATTTCTAAGTCCTTCTTTGAAAATAGCGCTTGCTAAAACGGTTGCGGTCGTAGTACCGTCGCCCGCTTCGTCCGCGGTATTTGAAGCCACCTCTTTTACCAGTTGAGCTCCCATATTTTCAATCGCGTTGTCAAGTTCTATCTCTCTTGCTACGGATACGCCGTCTTTTGTGATACTAGGCGCTCCGAAACTTTTTTGTATAAGAACATTTCTTCCTCTAGGACCCATCGTCACTTTAACCGCATCGCTTAATTTTTTTACGCCCTCGTATAGTTCGTTTCTAGCTATATCTGAAAATTTTACTTCTTTTGCCATATTTTTCTCCCCTTAACTTATTTTATAATACCTAAGATATCATCCGTGTTTAAAACCAGATACTCTTCGCCCTCTAGCGTAATATCCGTACCCGAGTATTTCGCGAATACGACCGTATCGTCTTTTGCGATATCGCCGTCCTCGGCGACTTCACTGCTGATAGCTACGACTTGCCCCGTCAAAGGTTTCTCTTTTGCATTGTCGGGAATGATAATCCCCGAAGCGGTCTTTGCTTCTTCTTCCACTCTTTTGACCAAAACTCTTTGACCTAACGGTGTAAAGTTCATTTTTGTCTCCTTATCGTTTTGATTTAGTGTTGATATATTTTTAAATCTATAAAGCTTCTTTATCGAAGCGATGAAATTTTACTATAAAAATTACTAAATGTCAATAGATTTACATAAAATATTCATATTTACTTAGTCTCATAGACTAAAGAAAAGTATATATGATCTAAAT